>JBNATO010000037.1:0-12590 GCA_049701555.1 Thermacetogeniaceae bacterium
CCCTGCACTGAAGCCTCTACAATTCTCCCATCATGCAGGTCAAGAGATTTATTGGTCTTGGAATCACAGATCATGTGCCCTAGCGCCCCATAAATTTTGGTAACAGGATCATAAAATGTCAACGTACCAATCCCAGCCGCTCCATCTCTGATGTAAAGCCCTATGCGATACCGCTTGGTCTCAGAACAATACACTGGCCTGACTTTAAACTCCTTGTACTTATCCCCGCGCTTTACCTGAATCCTAAGCTCATCTTTTTGTCGTGCCAAGCTATCGATCAAAAAACTAACCTGAGAGTCGCTCTGAACGTTCCTCCCTTCTATCCTAACGATAACGTCACCAGGCAAAATTCCAACCTCTCTAGCTGGGCACACCTCACCAGAACCGTTCTCAGGACTATGAATATCTGCATAGCCTACGACCACAACACCCTGAGCGTGGACCAGAACTCCGATCGAATGGCCACCAACAACAACCTTTACCGGCGGCACGACCTCGAGGGTGATGCGCTTGAGAGGAAAAATGCCAAAAAGGCGTAGATCCAGGTCGATAATACCAGGAAGCACGGCGATCGGTGATTGCCCAAGAAATGGATAAAAGGTTTGGGTCGCCACTCTTCCCGTCTTCCACCTTAATTTCTCCCCACCATCTGCCACATACGCAACGATCTGTTTAGAAATCTGCTTCGGCAGGTAACCCCTGCCCAAAAAAACCTTTTCTCCCAAAGCAACTCTGCAAAGATGAGGAATAAAAAGAACTGATTGAAACAACATAGTATAGATACAAGCCCCAAGAAAAATAAAACAAAGCAAAACATAAAGTTTTTTTCTGGCAGTTCCGCCAGTTTTCCCTTCTCTGAATATCGCCAAACACCCCTTTGACTCATTAGGCCTAGAGATCCTGCGCTCTTTAAATTAACCCTTTTGCAGGGTATTTATTCACACCAGTTTTCCCTATCTATCGGAGACACAAAAAAAGGGCTGTTCTCGCCCCAAAAAATCCAAGGATTCTTTTTTATATGCTATTTTTGGCGAAGAAGCCTTTCTGCATGGCTCCTAGTTATTTCTTCATCTGCGCTGCCACCCAACATCCTTGCCAGTTCCCTGACCCTTTCCTCTCCACTGAGCTGATGAACAAAGGTATAGGTTTGTTCATCTATAACCTTTTTCTCTATATAGAAATGCCTCTCAGCTCTTCCTGCAATATGAGGAGAGTGGGTCACACACAACACCTGCTTGTTGCGTGCCACAGCGCTCAGTTTCTCCCCTACAACCTGAAGCGTCATACCTCCTATTCCAGCATCGATCTCGTCAAAAACAAGAGTAGGAATCTTGTCAACCTCAGACAAAACTACTCGCAAGCCCAGCATGAGGCGCGCCAGCTCGCCTCCAGAAGCTATTTTCACCAAAGGCTTAAGGGGCTCGCCCGGATTGGCGCTGAACAAAAACTCGATCCTGTCGTAACCCATAGGCGAAGGCTCTTTCCTTTTTTCCCACGATATATCGAAGCGCGCCTTTTCCATCCCTAGACTGTGCAATTCACTTAAAACCGCCGCAGTGAAAAGAGCGGCTTTTTTCTGGCGCAGAGCTGTCAACTCATTCGCCGCTTCCTCATATCGACGCATTACTTCGACATATTCCTCGGATATCTCTTCCGCCCGGCTTTGCATACCTTGGAGTTCTTCAAGCTCAGCGGCTGCTTCCTCTCGGAAAGCACACACCTCTTCCAATGTAGCCCCGTATTTGCGCATTAAATTTTTAACCGCATACAGCCTCTCCTCTATCTCAGCAGCATGAACCTTGTCGAAATCTACCCTCTCCCGATAATCCCTCATGAAAACCAAGAGATCTTCTAACTTGAAAACGATCTCCTTCAATGAAGCCGCAACATTCTCCATAACCGGATCATACCGCGCCATTTCCTCAGCTTTCTCAGAAGCACGGCTCAACAGGTCATAAGCAGGCATAACATTTGAATACCCATCAAAGAGTTCAGATGTTATCTCAGCCGCTAAAACAGCCAACCTCTCTCCGTGGCGCAGCCGCTCTCTCTCCCTTTCCAGTTCATTCTCCTCACCAGGACGGGGGTTGACCGTATCTATTTCTGAGATGGCGTGCTTGAGGTAATCCATCCGTTGCCTTCTCTTTTCTGCATCTGCTGCTAACCTCTGCTGTTCTTCTTTCAAGTGTACGAGGCGGCTGTAAAGCTCACCCACCGCTTGGCGCTTCCTCAGCAACTCAGCTCCGCCAAACTGATCCAACATCTCTAAATGATTCTCAACCTTAAGCAATGACTGGTGTTCATGCTGGCCATGCAAATCGACCAAAAGCTCACCTATCGAGCGGTAGACAGCTAATGGCACAAGCCTACCGTTGACACGACATGCTCCCTTACCCCCACGCATGACCTCACGCGTCAACACCAGGAGGCCATCCTCTCCTACGGGCAGTCCCAATTCCTGCAGTTTTTCGATGACATGTGGTAAGTCGCTGCAGTCGAACAGCCCTTCGATGCAAGCCTTATCAGCCCCGGTCCGAACCTGTTCAGCAAGAGCACGCCCTCCTACCAGGAGGTTCATCGCATCCACCACAATTGATTTGCCGGCACCAGTCTCACCAGTCAAAACATTGAGGCCTCGCCCCAAAGAGAGCCTCACTTGTCTTATCAAAGCAAAATTCTCAATACTGATCTCAAGAAGCATATCGACAACCTCACACCAAAAGCGCCTCTAGCTTCTCCACAACTTGCTTCACCGCATCCCGCGGTTTTACAACCACAAAAATTGTGTCATCTCCCCCAACCGTTCCTATTATCTCCTTCCACCCCGCCTGATCGATAGCCGATGCAACACCTTGGGCAGCCCCAGGCAGGGTCCTCACGACAACTATATTTTCGCTGAAGTCAATACCGACTACGGCATCCTGAAAGAGACGCCGCAAACGCTCTTGCGAATGAGATGAGTCTATCTGTTGCGGCCGGGCATAGCGGTATACATCTCCACCGACAGGAACCTTGACCAACTTAAGCTCTTTTATATCTCTGGAAATTGTAGCCTGAGTTGCTGAAATCCCCCTCTTCTTTAGCTCTCTGGCCAGTTCCTCCTGTGTGGCGATCGGTTTTGACTCAATTATTTCGAGGATCAGCTGCTGGCGTCTTAATTTCATGCTTTACCACCCTTTTCAAGGGTTTAATATTCTCCCTCTCGGAGTTTAATCCGGAGCACTTCGAAAAACGATCTGTTTCTCACCTTTACTAAATTAGTATAAACATCGGCCTTTTTTACAAGGATCTGATCCTTTTTCTTGAGGGGAAAGCCGATCTGACCATCTATGGTGACCATCACTTCAGGTGATTCAGACTTCAGCACAATTCTGATCACTTCGTGTTCTGCCAGAATGAAGGGACGTGCATAGAGGGTATGAGGGCAAATGGGGGTTACGATCATAACGCCCAAATCAGGTCTAACGATTGGCCCACCAGCCGAAAGAGAATAAGCTGTTGAACCAGTTGGAGAAGCTACTATGATGCCATCAGCCCGATAAGTAGCAAGGTATTCATCACCAACATATGTCTCCAATCTGATGATCCTGGAAAGCGGGCCCTTCGTGATCACCACATCATTCAAGGCGTAAAAGCCAGCTACTGAAACCCCCTCACGGCGTACCTCTGCTGAGAGCATCATTCGCTTCTCTATTATATAATCGCCCTGGAGCAACCTTTCAAGACAAGGAAACAGATCAGCCATTTCCAAATCAGTTAAGAAACCAAGGTGCCCCAAGTTGACGCCCAATATCGGAATTCCTGTGCCTGCAAACGACCGGGCAGCGCCCAAAAGCGTGCCATCTCCACCCAAAGTGATGACTAAATCGACTTTTTCTGCAAATCTTACCTCAGGGCATACGTATCCTTGAACATCAGCCATCTCCTTCTGGTTTTCGGGCATCACCACCTCAATATTACGCCTAGCAAACCAATCGCAAAGAATCTGAAGAAATTTCCCGCCACGAGTCTTCCGAAAATTTACTACCAACCCTATCCGCTTCATCATTAAGCCTCCAAACCTTTGCTCTTTAATTTCCCCCATCTTTCCCGAGCAACGCCTTATGAGCAGTCTCCACGACTCTGCGGATATCCTCCGAGGAAACCAAAACGGCGCTTCCCGAATCCCCTTTAGCTAGCCATAGAAAAAACTCCGCATTGCCGTCTGCTCCTAAAAGAGGAGAATATGTCAACCCCTTGACTTGGAAGCCGATACCCGCGCTGACGCCTATTATACGCTCTAAAACCCTGTAATGAACCTCAGGGTCTTTGACTATACCGCCCTTCCCCACGTGTTCACGACCGGCCTCAAACTGTGGTTTTACTAAGGCTATGACCTCTCCGCCATCGTTGAGCAATTCCCATACAGCCGGGAGAACCTTTTCCAAAGAGATGAAAGAAAGATCCAGGGTGACCAAATCAACCCTTGTGCCCAGGTCATCAGGCTTGAGATAGCGGATATTCGTCCTCTCACGAACCACAACACGCGGATCTTGGCGCAACTGCCAGGCAAGCTGCCCATATCCCACATCTACCGCATAAACCCGCTTCGCTCCATGTTCTAACAAACAATGAGTAAAGCCACCAGTGGAAGCACCAGCGTCAAGGGCAACCTTGCCACTCACGTCAACTCCAAAGCAGCGGAGAGCCCCTTCCAGCTTCAACCCCCCTCTGCTAACATAAGGGCAAGGATTTCCTTTGACCTCAACAACCCCATTAGGATCGACAAACTCACCAGCTTTCTCAACGCGTCTTCCCTCGTAGAAGACTAGCCCTGCCATGATGGCTCTCCTAGCCTGCTCCCTGCTCGTAAAAAAACCCCTCTCAACCAACAGCGCATCAAGGCGTACCTTTCCTTTCTTGACCATTTTCACCAACCTTTAGCTTTGATCGAAGCGATGATCCCCTCAGCATCAAGGCCATACTTGTGGCGAAGAATTTCGGGAGCACCATGTTCGACAAAGCAGTCAGGAATCCCTATCCTGATAATCTCCCCTCTAAATCCATGAGCAGCTAAGAGTTCCAAAACAGCGCTGCCAAAACCCCCAGCAAGGACATTTTCCTCCAGCGTGATCACCCGCTGAGTCTTCTCTGACCATTTGAGGATCAGCTCCTCATCGAGCGGTTTGACGAAGCGACAGTTGATTACAGCCACTGACCGACCTTCTTTTTCCAGTTGTTCAGCAGCTTCTAGAGCAGCATACACCAGCGGACCTACGCACAAGATCACCATGTCTTCGCCTTCTCGCATAACCTCGCCCTGACCAGGAGCAATAGCCGCTGGTTTATATTCAAACACAAGATTGCTTCCGTTCCCGCGCGGGTAACGGATCGCCGTCGGCTTTTTGTATTCAAGAGCGTTGGCCAACATTACCGCCAATTCATTCTGATCCTTAGGCACCATAATGATCATACCCGGAATGTTCCTCAAATAGGAGAGATCAAACAGGCCCTGATGAGTTTCTCCGTCTTCCCCAACAATCCCTGCCCTATCCAGGGCAAAAACAACTGGAAGCTGCTGCAATGCCACGTCATGAAGGATCTGGTCATAAGCTCGCTGGAGAAAGGTAGAATAGATGACCACAACCGGCTGGTACCCACCCCTAGCAAGGCCTGCAGCGAGGGTCACGGCGTGCTGCTCAGCGATACCCACATCAAAGAAACGCTCGGGAAACTTCCGTGCAAATTCCCTCAGCCCTGTCCCATCGATCATCGCTGCTGTAATCGCCACTAACCGCGGGTTTTTCTCAGCAAGATGGCAGATAAACTCACCAAACACCTGCGTATATGTAGGCGCTTTGCCTTTTGAGTAAGGTATTCCTGTCTTTAAATCAAAAGGCCCAATGCCGTGATATTTATCTGGATTCTTCTCAGCTGGTTCATAACCCTTTCCTTTTTTGGTATTAACATGTATCAGCACTGGGCCAGTCAGCATTTTCGCCCTTTCAAAAACTCGGCGTAAGAGCCTGATATTATGGCCATCGATTGGCCCGAGATATGTAAACCCCAGCTCTTCAAAGATGATCCCTGAGACGAGCAAATACTTAACGCTGTCCTTAAAACGCTCCACAGCTTTTATCATACGAGGGCCGATATTTGGGATGCGGCGGAGCACCTCTTCTATCTCTTCCTTGCTCCTGTGATAAAGGGGATCTGTCCGCAGCCTGCTCAAATAATTGGCCATAGCTCCAACGTTTTTGGTTATCGACATCTCATTGTCGTTTAGCACTACGATCAACCTTGTTCCCAATTGGCCAGCGTGATTAAGCGCTTCATAGGCCATTCCTCCTGTCAAGGCACCATCTCCGATAACGGCAACAACTGAAAAATTATCGCCATCCAAGTCTCGAGCTAACGCCATTCCCAGAGCAGCAGATATAGAAGTGCTGCTATGCCCCGTCTCAAAACAATCATGGACACTCTCTCGCAGTTTAGGAAAACCGCTTAGCCCACCATACTGCCTCAATGAAGAAAACTGGTCACGCCGCCCCGTGAGGATCTTATGAACATAGCACTGATGCCCCACATCCCAGATGATTTTGTCACGGGGGGAATCAAACACGAGATGAAGCGCGATCGTTAGCTCCACAACGCCCAAGTTAGGCGCCAGATGGCCGCCTGTTTTGGCAACAGTCTGGAGTATATATGACCTGATCTCATCCGCTAACGTCTCCAATTCCGAGTAAGAAAGCCTGCGGAGATCAGCGGGAGAATTAACGCGTTCTAAGATCACCCTTTTTTCACCCTTTCTCCTTTTGAGGGGTGAAACAGCTGATACCCAGTGAGTTTCTCCACCCATGCCAACAATTGGCCGATCCGGAACATGATCTGGTTTGCTTCCTTAAGAGCAATCCCTTTTCCCAAAGCTTTGCCACCCACAGCTAGGGCTGCCACAAGACCAGTCACCACAGTTGTCATAATGCTCGAATCGCTCACTGGTTTGTGAGCGAGGAGGCGAAAAACTATTACAGTTCCTAAGGAACCAGCGAGTGTGCTGGAGATGTCCCCCATCACATCGCTGCATATGACAGCCACTTGATCCGCGTTTTTTATCAGCCTCACTGCTTGCCGTGCCCCGAACACCTTGTTGGAAGCCATCGCATTCAGGGACCCAAGCTCTGCCGCAGCAGCTGCAAATCCGATCATATCAAAAATTATCCCAATAAGAATAACCACAAACAAAAGGAGAAAGGCTAAAAAAAGCACAACAATATGCCGCATAAAGACTTCAGTGAGAAAACTTAACAACAAACTAAAAAAAAAGGTTACCAGCGCATAAACCAGCCCATGGCGTAGCCATTTATTTCTTTCTCTGGCGTATTTAGTCATCCTTAGTCACCCATAAAAAAATAAGAAATGCGATCGTGGGTGGCCACCCGCTGAGTAAATATTGTGGCTTAGGTCTAGCAGGTTTTCCCAACAGGGCACCAGAACGTCGCCGTTCTGGCGGTTCCCCTTTAAGCCCTGTTCTGCCTCGTCGCCGAAGGCAGGGCTAGATTACCACTTAGACCACACTTTAATCCCCAGCGGGCGCTGCGATCCGCAGACAGTCTAGGAGATTTCCTCGACGGTCCAGCCGATTTCTAGCCTCTTTTGCAGGGATGGTTTCAGACAGTCTCTCGCGGCATCCAGGGCCCTAGACCCGCGAGGCCTTTTTGTCATCCTCCACCAGCCCCACTCAAGGCAGGCAAACCAGCATCATTTAAAAGATGCTGGTTACACTCTGCGCCGTGGTCTTGATCCCATACCACGTGCGAGAGCCTCAGCGGAAGAAGGGTCAACGCCTACATGCCTTTGTAGATCGCCCTTCTTCCTTAATTCCCGATGGAGACCCCCGAATGGGCCTCGGAAGCCTACACCGGGAACTTCATCGTTCTGCCCGCGACGGATTTTTAGGCCCGCCTTTGAAATCGGCCGTCCCGACTAGAATACTGCGCCACCCACTATTCACAACAACCCTTAACCGATGTACCATATATAATAGCACAAAATATACCTGCAAACAAACATTCGTCTTCTCTAAGATTTCCGCTGCAAAAGATATCTCGCTGCTTCCTCAAGAAAGGCGGCTCTCGCTCCAAACATTTTGAGACTATGCAACGCCTTACGCACTTGCTCTGCAGCTATATGGCGCGACTCCTCTAACCCAAAGACAGCTGGGTAAGTTGCTTTCTTCTTAGCAGCATCGCTCTTCGCGGGCTTGCCCATTTCCTTCTCATCACCTATAACGTCCAAAATGTCATCGGTAATCTGAAAGGCCAAACCAAAAGCCTTCGCATAATCGGTCAATGCCTGGAGCTCAGCCTCACCCGCTCCTGCCAATATAGCCCCTGCGCGCACTGCCGCGCAGAAAAGAGCCCCAGTCTTGTGCTCATGGATATATGCAAGCGTGTCACTTCCCACCTCGACCCCTTCGGACTCGAGATCCACAACCTGCCCCCCAATTAACCCCTCCGTCCCTGCTGCCCTGCTCAATTCATCGACGATACCCAAAATCAAATCTGAAGAAAAACCCTCCTTTTTGAGTTCGCCCAACGTCTGGAAGGCCAATGTCAGCAGAGCATCGCCGGCTAGAATAGCAATGGCTTCACCGAACACTCTGTGGCATGTAGGTTTACCGCGGCGGAAGTCATCATCATCCATAGCCGGCAGATCATCGTGTATCAGAGAGTAAGTATGGATCATCTCAACAGATGCCGCTGCTGGCAAAACCCGCTTCGGATCCATCTCCAGCATCTCAGCTACGCTCAACAGGAGCGCCCCTCTCAAACGCTTGCCACCAGCAAAAAGGCTATATCTCATCGCCTCGTGGATTTTGATAGGATACCGGTCAGCAGGAGGGAGATAATGATCCAAAGCCTCATTGATCATAGCCGCTTTTCTTTTCAACTCTTCTTCCCAGTTCACTTCTGTCTTCCTCCCCCGTCCTGGTGGCTGCAAAGCCAGGACGGCGCTTCTCCATTAAACTCTTCCATTATTATTTCGATCTTCTCTTCGTAATCATTCAGCTTTGTAACGCAAAGGCGCAGCATCTTTATCCCTTCCTGAAATGCAGAAAGACTTTCCTCAAGCGTCATTTCTCCTCGCTCCAACTCCGCAACGATCTCCTCTAGCCGCCTCATTGCTTCTTCAAATGGTATCTCCTCCATGCGGAAGCCTCCTCATCTCTTTGACCAAACAATGCATCTTCCCATCTTTTAAAACAACATCTACCATTTCACCTACATCGCTCTCACGGACACTCTTTATGACCCTACCCGTCTTGGGATTGCAACAGAGGCAATATCCTCGCCTCAAGATCGCAAGAGGGCTCACGCCATCCAGCTTGGCTGCAAGCAATTCAATTTTTGACTTGGAAGTCGCTATCTTTGAGCGGATTGCCTCCAACAAACGCCTTTCTAAAAAACTCACCTCCCGCTTTTTCAGCACAAGGCGCGAAACCGCAGAGAGCGGCAAATTGTGTTCAGCAATCGCCCTGATCCTCGACTGTTTATCCCGCAGACTGCGGGTGACAGCCCTCAACAAACGACAATACAGGTCGTTCAGCTTTTGCTCTAGCTCACGGCGGTCAGGCACTACCATCTCAGCAGCAGCAGATGGAGTAGGCGCCCTCAAATCTGCCACAAAATCTGCTATGGAGTAATCGGTCTCATGTCCTACAGCGCTCACAACAGGGATAGGCATGTTAAAGATCGCTCTAGCCACCTCTTCAGTGTTAAAAGCCCAAAGTTCCTCGAGTGTTCCCCCTCCCCTTCCGACGATCACGACATCAATATCCTTGCGCCTCCCGAGCGCTGCCAATGCAGCCTGAATCTCATACGGGGCTTGTTCACCTTGAACAGAAGCAGGTGCCAAAACAATCGGCATTTGAGGAAACCGCCGTCTGATCACACTCACTATATCATGCCATGCAGCCCCGTTCGGAGATGTAACCACACCAACTTTCCTCGGCAAAAAAGGGATTGGTTTTTTATTATCTGCCGAAAAAAGCCCCTCAGCTTCAAGCTTTTCCTTTAGCAAGCAATAGGCAAGATAGAACGCACCCACTCCATCTGGCTTGATTTCTTCCGCATATAACTGACAATTTCCTTCTCTCTCATAAAAGCTTACATAGCCACGTACCACTACGCTCATCCCGTCTACGGGCAAAAACTCCAAAAAACTTGCTCGAGAGCGAAACATAACGCAGCGCAGGCTGCCCATCTCGTCCTTTAGAGTAAAGTAAAGATGACCAGAGGTATGGTGCTTAAAATTTGAAACTTCCCCGCGGACCCAAACATCGGACAACAGGGTGTCGCACTCCAGAAGGTCTCGGATATGAGCCGCAATTTCACCTACCCGGAAGATCCTCCGCAGCACCGTCAGTTAGCTCCAGCCCTCCGCTTAGCAGCTTGTACTAGGTTGTAGATGAGCATAATAATTCGCATCGGCCCCACACCGCCGGGAACAGGTGTAATGTAACTTGCCACTTGAGAAGCGCTTTCATAATCTACATCCCCTATCGACTTTCCGTCAACAAAATTCGAACCCGTATCGATAACAATCGCTCCAGGTTTAATCATGTCTCCTGTGATCGCCCTGGGCCTACCCACCTCAGCGATCAGAATGTCGGCCTGTTTTGTATAGGGAACAAAATCCTCTTCCGGATGAACCAGGGTAACAGCACAGCCTCTCTCAAACAACAGGAGCGATACAGGCTTGCCTATTTCAACCGACCATCCCACTACAACAGCATGCTTTCCTTTGAAGTCTACCCCGATATTCTCCAGTATCTTTATGCAAGCATATGCAGTAACGCCGAGGTAACACTTCTCCCCGATGACCATATTACCAATATTCACAGGATGAAAAGCGTCTACATCCTTCTCAGGCAGAATTGCGCTCATCACTTGGTTTTCATATTGATGCAGGTGATGCGGGAGAGGGAGCTGCACCAAGATACCATGCACCTTCTCATCCTTATTCAATCTATCTATCAAAGCCAACAACTGCTCAATTGTGGTATTCTCTGGAAGGTGATGAACCTCAGCAAACCCTCCAACGCTCTCGCAGCTTTTAGCCTTATTCCTCACATAAAGGGCAGAATCCTCTGCATCCCCCACCAGAATCAAAGCCATATGCGGCGTTATGCCCTTGCCTTTTAATTCCTCCACTTCCTTTGCCAACTGCTGTCTGATCTCCTCAGCCATAGCTTTGCCATCGATACGAACCGCTGCCATCTGTAATAATATCCCCCTTCTCTTTTTTATTTACCATAAAATTCTTTTCCTAAAACCATTGGATAAGGAAAGAGAACTGGACCCCGCGTCCAGTTCTCCGTTCCACCAGCAACCCTGTTGGTTTATCCTCTCTTTTCCCGCATTTCAAGCTGCCACTTGGCAGCTTCCACTGTGTTTTTCATCAAAATGGCTGTGGTTGCGGTGCCTGCTCCGCCAGGTACGGGGGTAATCCAGGAAGCCCGTTCCTTTGCCACTTCAAATTCCACATCGCCAACGATCTTCCCATCTTTCGTCGGATTGATACCGATATCAACCACAATCGCGCCCTCTTTGATCCACTCGCCCTTGATGAGTTCAGGGACACCTACTGCAACCACCAAAATCTCGGCCCTTCTAACATGGTATTCTGTCATTCCCCTCTGCCCTGTAGCGATATGGCAAATCGTTGTTGTGCCGAAGCTATTCAGCAGAAGCAAAGCCGCAGGCTTCCCGACAATATCACTGTGACCTACGACAACGACTTCTTTCCCGTAAATATCAACACCTGTCGACTTGATCAGTTCGTAGGCGCCAAGCGCAGTACAAGGCACCAATCTGGGTTTCCCAAAGGTTACAAGCCCCATATTTGTGGGTGTGACACCCTCTACGTCTTTCTCATAGGCAATGCTCCACTGACATACCTTTGCATCTATATGCGGTGGAAGGGGCATTTGTAGAATAATTCCGGTGACCTTAGGATCAGCATTGAGATCTGCAATATGCTTCAGAAGCTGCTCCTGAGTCGTATCCTCAGGCAACTCCTGCAATTCATATTTGATCCCGCATTTCTCCGCATTCTTTGCTTGAGCATTCGTATAAACACGCGAAGCCTCGTTTTTTCCCACCTGAACAGCTACTAGGCTCGGCTCTATGCCCTTCGATTTCAGTTCCTCAACGTCTTTGATAACCTCTTCCCGGATCTTCTCAGCAAGAGGCTTTCCCAATAACAGTTGAGCAGCCATTTTCCTCCCCCTTTGACCATAAAAATATTTTTCAGCAATTTGAAATTCTCAGGCGCTCTCACCCCCTATAGGCTACCAATGACGCCTCTCCATAACAGACCTATTTGACAATTCAAAAATCCAACACTCTAACAGTCAATATATTCGTGAAAATCCTTCAAAATCCTGCCATCATACCGAAAGTTTCTCCTCCATACATTAAAAACTCCGGCTACTCTTTTGAGCCGGAGTTAAGCATCAAATCCTTTGCTATTTTGCCGAGTATCCCATTGATAAAACGCGGAGCATCTTCTCCGCTGTAGATCTTAGCCAGCTCAATTGCTTCGTCAAT
>JBNATO010000038.1:0-5430 GCA_049701555.1 Thermacetogeniaceae bacterium
CTCCCTACTCGGTCTTGCTCCAGGTGGGGTTTACCTAGCCGGCCAGTCGCCTGGCCGCTGGTGCGCTCTTACCGCACCGTTGCACCCTTACCCAGCACCATCAGGCACCGGGCGGTCTGCATTTCTGTGGCACTTTCCTTGGGGTCGCCCCCACTGGGTGTTACCCAGCACCCTGCCCTGTGGAGCCCGGACTTTCCTCACGTGCAGCCTTGCGGCTCTTGCACGCGCGATCATCCGGACTGCTTGCTCTGCAACCATCCCATCCGCCAATAGATTATAACACCTCATCCCTCTTCTTTGCAAATATCCGCTAAATGTAAGACTCATCGCTCTGTTCAATCGCCTGGTTAATTTCCTCTTCAAGCTCCGGAGGAAGCCCCATAATTTTAACATTTAAAAATCCACGCACTATTGTTGCTGTCGCTTCATCCTCCGTAAGCCCCCTAGCCATCAGATACTCGATTTCTTCCTCAGCGATCTTTCCAACAGCGGCCTCGTGGGAGAGTTCGACGCCATCTGCACGCGCTTCAAGCTCAGGGATGGCGTAAATCCTCCCTTCCTTGGAGAGCATCAGCCCCCGGCATTCCAGATGCCCTTTTACCCCTGACACAGCGCCCACCAAGTGGCCGCGGTTGATAACGGTACCACCCTTGGTCAGCGATCTTGCGATGATCTCTGCCCGGCTTCCTTCCCCCTGCAGTACAACCCGTGACCCTACATCGAGGTGAGAATGCGGTTGAGCGACCAGGATGGAATGATATCTTCCTACGCTGTTCTTCCCTACAAGATATGTGGTGGGGTACATCTGTACATCACGAACAGGCCTCATACAGATATAGTTCGAGAGAAACACCCCTCCATCCTCGACGATGACTGAAGTCCGAGGCCGCACCACAACCTCTTCTGCCCAGCTGTGGACCATTGTAAAGGTGAGCTTGGCGTTTTTCTTGACAAAGACCTCCGACACACCGATATGCATCCCGGAGCCCACATCGTGGCCTGTAGTGCATCCAGTGATCACATGGAGGTTAGCTCCTTCTTCGACGATGATGATGTTGTGAACGCTCTGGAGAAGTCCCTCCTTTCCGATGTAGAGGCAGGCCTGAACAGGATAAACCGCCTTAACGCCTGGCAAGGCGCGCACAAAATAGCCCTTTCTCCCTTTAAGCTCTGTTACCGCAGTATACCTGTCAGCATCTACTGAGACCGCACGCCAGTAGTAATCCTCCAGCCAATCATATTTTTCCAAGGCCTCGGCAATGCTGAGGACCTCTATCCCATCATCCAGCACGCTGGTATGGATAACTGAATGGTCTTCCTGAATAAATGTCCCTGACCTTCCCTTCCCTGTCACATCTACTCCAGCCAAGCGCATCGCCCTTTGCTTTTCCTCAGGGAGTTCCCGAAGGTCTTCCAGATAGGGATGCTCCTCGCTTTCTTCACGAAAACGGCCCAGATCAACTGGTTCCTCATTTGTCGCCTGCTTTTCCACGGCCTGCTGCGCCTTTAAAATCACCTCATCCTTCATCCCCTTGCCTCCTCTCCCGACAGACACCGGACACATTCGCCGTAACCCAGCTTGTGTATACAGCCCAACAGCTCACGAGGGTTAAGCCCGCTGCAGGACAGCTTCCCTTCATACATCACATGGCCGACATCGGCAGGGACATAGTCGAGGATGTAGCCGGTATGGGTGATTATCAGCCCCGCCTTCCTGCGGCTCTTCTTCATCTCCCATCTCGAGCGCTCCTCCCCCTGCAGGCCATCCTTTTGAAGCAGCTGGTTGATGGCCTGTCCAATGAGAGCGATGTTTTCCACATCGACGCCCGATTCCGGCTCATCAAGGAGAACAAGATCCGGATTTTGCACCAAAAGCTGAAGCATCTCGGAGCGCTTTGTCTCTCCTCCTGAGAAACCATAATTTACATCACGGGTTAAAAAATCTTTCATGTTAAGGGGAGAGGCTAACCCTTCGATGTCCACCTCTTTACCCTTTCCAGAAATCCTCAACAGCTCGCCAAGATTCACTCCTCTTAACACAGGAGGGCGCTGAAAGGCAAGGCCAATCCCTCTCTTCGCCCTTTCATGAACAGGAAGATGAGTTATGTCCTCATCCTTGAAATAAATCTTCCCCCTGACAATCTTATAGCGAGAAAACCCCATGATCGCCCCAAGCAGGGTAGACTTACCCGATCCGTTGGGACCAAAAAGAACATGTGTCTCTCCCGGCTTGATGTGGAGATTCACCCCTTTTAGAATCGTTCGATCCCCTACCTGAACATAAAGATCCTCTATCCTTAGCATCTAGCCCTCCCCCATGCTGTAAGAAGCATATCTAAACTTTGACATTCGATCAAAATCTTATCACAAAAAACGCTTCTATGATACCTCACTAGCTTTTTTATTTATAACGCCTTACAGAACTGTTGTGACGCCGCGGTAGATAAGCCCTCTCATGCTGTCTACAGTAACTATAGCTCCATCCTCCAACAATTCGGTTGCTCCTTCCACACCAACAACCACTGGTATTCCGAGATTTATACCAACGATTGCCGCATGAGAGGTCAGACCCCCTTCTTCCGTAACAATCGCTCCAGCTTTGCGCATAGCCGGGATATAATCGCGGTCAGTGGCCGCGGCCACAAGGATATCCCCTGTCTGCACCTTTTCCAAAGCTTCTTCCGGTTTCCTGCAGATTCTCACCTTACCCGTAATCGCCCTGTTGCCCACTCCGGTGCCTCGAGCCAGAACCTCGCCCACAATATGCACCTTGAGGAGATTTGTTGTCCCTGGAACCCCGACAGGCACCCCTGCTGTGATAACCACCAGATCCCCGCACTTGATCAAGCCCTTAGCCAAGGCAGCATCCACAGCTTCCTTCATCATCTCATCCGTACTCTCAAACTTTGGCGCCAGCAAAGGATAAACCCCCCAGACCAGCGAGAGCTTGCGGCACACCTTTTCGCTCGGCGTCACTGCAATGATCGGGGCACGGGGGCGGTATTTGGAGACCATCCTGGCCGTAAATCCGGACTTTGTCGAAGTGATAATGGCAGCCGCCCCAAGGTCATGAGCGGTGGTACAGGTAGCATGGCTTATGGCATCGGTAATCGTTCTGGGAAGCTTGTCGCCCCTCTTTTGGAGCAACCGTTCGTAATCGAGCGCCTGCTCCGTCCGCTCGGCTATCCTAGCCATCATCTTCACCGCTTCAACAGGGTATTTCCCTGCGGCAGATTCTGCAGAGAGCATCACTGCATCGGAGCCGTCGATGATGGCGTTGGCGACATCAGAGGCCTCCGCTCTGGTAGGACGCGGGCTATGCACCATCGACTCCAGCATCTGCGTCGCTGTGATCACCGGTTTACCAGCCCGATTGCATTGTTCGATGATCTTCTTCTGGATCAGGGGAACCTCCTCAGGAGGCATCACAACACCCAGATCTCCTCGGGCCACCATGATGCCATCTGAGACTTTGATGATCTCGTTGAGGTTGTGGACCCCTTCCTCGCTCTCGATCTTGGCTATGATGTGTATATCAGCATCCCTTGACTCCAGAATCCGCCTGATGGCAATAACATCAGCTGCCCGCCTGATGAATGAAGCGGCAATAAAGTCAACATCATGGTCAATTCCAAAATTGATGTCTTCAATATCCTTATCAGTCAATGAGGGGAGGTCAACAGCTACACCCGGCAGAGTGACCCCCTTCTGGTCCCTCAACTCTCCGCCGACAACGACCTCACATACAACCTCATTTTCCCTTGTCTCCAATACCTTAAGGCATAGCAAACCATCGTTGAGCAAGATCGTGTTTCCAGGCTGCACCACTTGAGGCAGCTTCTTGTAGGTAACTGAGATGCGGTGTTCATTACCCTTTATCTCCTCCGTGGTGAGGACTACCCGCGACCCTTCGACAAGGGTAACCCTCCCTCCTTCAAGGTAACCGGTGCGGATCTCCGGCCCTTTGGTATCGAGCATAATTGCGAGATTGCTCCCCAACTCAGCAGCAGCCTTGCGGAGCTTTATGATGCGCTCTTTGTGCTCCTCATGAGTGCCATGGGAAAAATTCAAACGGGCAACATCCATCCCCGCCTTGATCATTTCTTTCATTATCTCGATAGAATCGCTCGCCGGCCCAATTGTACACACTATCTTGGTCTTTCTCATCATCTTTTCATCCTTCCCCAAACTGAAAATAAATGCAGGAACATGACCTAATGGCTTTCTTGCCCATTATATGGCCAATATCCCTGCCAACTCCCACATTTCACGATCGATTCTCTTTTTTTGTCCTACAACCTCTGCGAGATCTGTGGCCTGGATCCTCCCTTCCACAATTCCCACCATCTTGCCGGTCTCCCCCGAACGCAAAAGGTCAACTGCCGCAGCCCCCATCCGGCTCGCAATCATGCGGTCAAGGGCAGTCGGCGTACCCCCTCTCTGCAAATGCCCCAATATCGTAATTCGCGTCTCCAATCCGGTTCTTCGACGGATCTCTTCGCCGACTTCAATAGCGCTCGCTGCTCCCTCAGCCACCAGAATGATGCTGTGCAGCTTCCCCCTGTTTATCCCTCGCTGCAGTTTAAAAATAACGTCATCGAGATCCCAGGGTATCTCAGGAATCAGAATCGATTCTGCACCACCTGCCAGACCGGCCTGGAGCGCGATGTGCCCCGATTCCCTCCCCATCACCTCGATCACAAATGTCCGCTCATGTGAAGTCGCTGTATCCCTTATTTTGTTTATAGCTTCCACCACGTTATTCACAGCTGTATCAAAACCGATGGAAAAATCTGTCCCTACAATGTCATTATCGATAGTAGCCGGTATGCCGATGACGGGCAGACCGCGCTTCGCAAGCGCCAAGGCTCCCCGGAAGGAGCCATCCCCCCCGATCACAATCAACCCTTCAATTCCTGCTTCCCGAAGATTATCCACCGCTTTTGCCTGAAATTCAGGCTTTTTGAAATCTTCGCACCTGGCAGTGCGCAGGATCGTCCCTCCCCTATGGATGATATCAGCGACGGAGCCTAGGGAGAGAGGTCTGAACTCCTTGTGCAGAAGCCCCCAAAAGCCGCGCTCGATGCCCACAACGTCCAAGCCGTGATAGATAGCCTTGCGAACAACAGCGCGGATCGCCGCGTTCATACCCGGGGCATCTCCACCGCTGGTCAAAACTCCGATACATGTGATCTCCTGCATAAAAATTTTCACCTCTTAAGCCCTTAGAAAGTATTCTTCCCTTCTCCAAAACACCCTATGCGGCGGAGGCGATTCCAGCGAGCAGCGATCAAATCTTCAGGAGCAACACTTCTCAATTCCTGCAATCTCCGTCTTATTTCAGACCGGATATTCTCTGCCATCTTCTGGGGGTCATCCGGTTTCATGCCAAACAGAGCCGCGACGGTGTAAAAAAACCTGTACGCTTCG
>JBNATO010000038.1:5440-12476 GCA_049701555.1 Thermacetogeniaceae bacterium
GGAATAATCCCGTCTATGAGGCCATATCTTAAGAGCTCAGGCGCAGTCAGCTTCAAAGCATCAGCGGCTTCAGCGGCGCGCTGTGCGTCCTTCCAAAGTATAGCAGCACATCCTTCAGGGGAAATGACAGAAAAAATAGCATTCTCAAGCATCAGCAACACATCGCCGACTGCAAGAGCCAAAGCCCCTCCGCTACCCCCTTCGCCGGTGATTATGGCAATTATGGGGGTCTTCATCCGAGAAAAAGCGAAGAGGTTGCCCGCAATAGCCCATGCCTGCCCTCTCTCTTCTGCCCTTGCTCCAGAATACGCCCCAGGGGTATCTATCAAAGAAATGATCGGCCGCCCGAACTTTTCAGCTTGTTGCGCCAATCGCAGCGCCTTTCTAAAACCCTCGGGATTGGGCATCCCGAAGTTACGAGCGATGTTTTCCTTTGTGTTATGCCCCTTGACGTGACCGATCACAGTAACCGGGATCCCTTCAAAGCGAGCGATCCCTCCTATCAACGCCGGGTCGTCACCATAACATCGGTCGCCGCTGAGAGGGAGAAAATCGGTGAAAAGCATTTCAATGTAATCGACGACATTCGGCCGTTCAGGATGGCGCGCCAACTGCGTCCGCTGCCAAGGCGTGAGGTTTTCGTAGATCTCCCTCTTCAGCTCCTGCAGCCTGTTTTCTAGCATCTGGATTTCAGCTGCCAGATCTATCCCTTTTTCTTCCGCGTACTGCTTCAGCTCAGCGATGCGGCTTTCCAACTCAAAGAGCGGCTTTTCGAAATCGAGGATCACACTAGGCAATGGGGTAACTCCTTTCGCTATGAAGAGAAAGAATCTGTCCCAGGATCCGACGCATCTCCGCACGGGGCACAACCATATCGACAAAGCCATGGTTAAAACAAAACTCCGCTGTCTGGAAGTCTGGAGGCAGCTTTTCCTTCAGCGTCTGCTCTGTCACCCGGCGCCCAGCAAACCCGATCAGCGCCCCCGGCTCTGCAAGGATAATATCACCAAGCGCTGCAAAGCTAGCTAGGACACCTCCCGTCACAGGGTCGGTCAACACCGATACATATAAGATTCCAGCCTCATGAAGCCTAGCAACTGCAGCGCTCGTCTTGGCCATCTGCAATAGGGAGAAAACCCCCTCCTGCATCCGTGCTCCACCAGAGGCAGAAAAGAGAACAACAGGGGTTCTCTCTGCGATCGCTCTTTCCATCAGCCTGGTTACCTTTTCGCCGACAACACACCCCATGCTACCCATGATAAAGTTGGGATCCAGAGCTCCGATGAGAACAGGCCAACCTTCAATTGTTGCCCTTCCTGTGAGGATGGCATCGTTTAACCCGGTCTCCTGAGCTGCAAGGGAAAGCTTAGAACGGTATTCAGGAAAGGAAAGCGGATCCACGGCGCCCAATTCCCCGTCAAGCTCTTCAAAGCTGTTCTCATCAGCTGTGATGGCGATCCTCTCCTTTGCCGAAAGGCGAAAGTGGTAGCGGCACTTGGAGCATACCTTCAGTTCCTTCTCCAATTCCCGCACATATAAAATTTCCCCGCAACCGGGGCATTTGATCCATAATGGCTCTTTTAAAGGCTCTTTCTCGTCACCTTGCTCAGGAAAGCTATCGGGACGCACCGTGATATAGCGTTTTTGCTTACGGAACAGCTCCTTAAACACCCGATCACTCCCTATGTTCCATTCCCCTCCCAAAAATTATAATAAAATTTTTCCTGCAGAGCAAAGCCCTGCAGGAAATTGCCACAAGACACAGCCTCTGCCGAGACATTCCACTCTCAGCCAACATAAGTTGTGCTGAGGATCTCATGCGCTTCTTCAGCTTCCGAGGCAGGAACCAAAACCTCTATTGTGTTGCCATCCCCCCCATGAGGAATCCCCAGAGGGCGCAGCTTTACGAGCAGCCCCTCCTTTTCCAGGATCTTTTTCAGCCCTTCAGCAGTAGTGCGGCTCGAAGCAATGTAAACAACCTTCCACACGAATTTTGGCCCCCCCATCCAAAATTCTTGTGGATAAGCATTTCGACCAGAAGGCCGCGGAATCCTTCTTTTTGCTCCCCAACTTTTAACTTTGACTTATTTCTCAAATGTTTTTATCACCCCAAACTTAGTATATATCTCAGCGCGGCCACGCACCTTGATCGCCGAAGTATGCTCGGTAAACTGGGCTATCATCACCTCGCCTTCGTCCAGTTTTTCAGTGTGATGAAACTTGGTATCACGCCCTCGCGTGAGTCCGATGATGGTCACACCGTTTTCCAGCGCCTTCACCGCCACATATTCGGCTAGAACCGTCTCATCTGGCATTTTTTTTCACTCACCACCCTTCGAATGTTTTTTAAATCAAGACTGCCTACGCAGTTGTAACCTCATCCACAACCCTCATCCTAGAATTGGAGTCAAGCACAAAGCAAGAACCGGGCCCGCATAGGTTTTCTATTTGATAGCAAAGGTCTGGGTTGACGTCAACCCAAAAAGAAGAATCTGTCTTCAATAGCTTCTTCTGCTTTACGAAATAGAGGAAAACCGGAGTAGGGCCGTGATGCTGAACCAGCAAGATCCGCAGTTTTTCCATGACTTCAGGGCTTCCCGCCAGCGGGTGAATGCGAACATAAAGAATTTGTTCAGGGCGAGCAGGGGGAGCCTGAAGTGGTTTGGCATCCTCTGCAAAGAATCGATAGGACTCTTCTTGGACAGCCAACCTCCCCTCAACCAGCACAACGGCATCCTCCTGTAAAAAGGTGAGGTCCTTCTTGACGCTCGCCGGGAGAAGAGTGACTTCTATGCTCCCCGTTAAATCCTCCAGAGCAAAGCGGATGACAACCCCTTCTCCTCTTTTTGAGGTCCTTCTCTGAAGAGAAGTGATGATTCCGCCGAGAGTCAATCTATCGCCATCCTTGTACTTGGAAACATCCGCAATAGGTGTCGTGCGGCTTGCCAGAAGTTCACTATAGCTGGTTAGGGGGTGTCCGCTGACATAAAACCCCAGATATTCCTTCTCTCTCGCAAGGAGTTCCTGCTGAGAGTATTCCGGGATATCAGGGAGGGTGCGCTGTACAGGATGCGCCTGTTCTCCTCCCTCCAACAGATCGAAGAGAGACACCTGACCGTCCAGCTGTTCTCCTTGCTCCCTGCGGCTTGCCTGCGCTGTTTCGATGCAATCCTCAAGAACCGCCATCAACTGGGAGCGGTGTGCCTTCAAGGAATCAAACGCCCCGCACAAGATCAGGCTCTCGATCACCCGTTTGTTTACCTGCCTCAGGTCAACCCGCTGGCAAAAATCATCTAGAGAAGTGAAGGGGCCTCCCTTCCGGCGTGCTTCGATAATAGCAGCCACCGCCTCTTCGCCAACATTCTTCACGGCTGCCAGACCGAAGCGTATGCTGTCCCCAACCACAGTGAAGTTTTCCATGCTCTCGTTCACATCCGGAGGGAGGATCTTGATCCCCATCCTGCGACACTCCTGTATGTAAGAGGCTACCTTCTCGGAGTTGTTGCGCACGCTTGTCAGAAGCGCAGCCATGAAAGCCACCGGATAATGAGCCTTCAAGTAAGCGGTCTGGTAAGCGATCAAAGCGTATGCAGCCGAGTGGCTCTTATTAAACCCGTAGCCAGCGAAATGTTCCATCAGGTCGAAGATCTGGGCGGCGATCTCCGGATCAACATTGCGCTCCACAGCCCCCGAAATAAAGGTCTCTCTGAGCCCCGCGATCACCTCAGGTTTCTTTTTGCCCATCGCCCTCCTCAAAGAATCAGCCTGGGCCATGGTAAACCCGGCGAGATCGCAGGAGATCTGCATGACCTGCTCCTGATAGAGGATCACGCCATACGTCTCCTTCAATATCGGCTCGAGAACCGGGTGTAAGTACTTGACCTCCGTCTGTCCATTCTTCCTGCTGATGAAGTCATCAACCATTCCGCTGCCGAGAGGCCCCGGCCTGTAAAGGGCGACGAGAGCGATCAAATCCTCGAACCGCTGAGGTTTCATGCTCCTCAGGATGTGCCGCATCCCTGTGCTCTCCAGCTGGAAGATCCCCTTGCTCTCCCCTGTTGCCAAGAGTTCATAAGTGGCTTTGTCATCAAGAGGTATTTTGTCGAGATCCAGCTTTACATTCTGCGTCTCTTCGATGATCTTCAATGTATCACCGATGACAGTGAGAGTGCGCAACCCTAAAAAGTCCATTTTGAGCAAACCGATCTCTTCTACTGTCTCCTTGGGAAACTGAGTCACAACAGCGTCACCGGTGCGCTGCAGAGGAAGATAGCGAGTAAGAGGCTCTTTGGAGATAACAACACCAGCGGCATGGATCGAGGCGTGGCGCGGCATCCCTTCGATGGCGCGAGCCAGATCCAGCAGGTTTCGGACCTCCGGATCCTCCTCATAGAGCTGCCTGAGTTCGATCGAAGTCTCCAGGGCTTTCTCAATAGTAACCCCTAGCTCTTCGGGAACAAGCTTGGCGATCCTGTCCACCTTGGAGAGCGGAAGGTTGAGCACACGGCCGACGTCCCTGATGGCAGCTCTAGCCATCATTGTTCCAAAGGTGATGATCTGGGCGACGTGGTCCTCGCCGTACTTCTTGACTACGTAATCGATGACCTCGCCGCGGCGTTCAAAACAAAAGTCTATATCGATGTCAGGCATGGTGATCCGGTCAGGATTCAGAAAACGCTCAAAGAGCAAGCCGTATTTAAGCGGGTTGATATTCGTAATCCCTAGGGCATAGGCCACAAGGGAGCCAGCTGCAGAACCCCTCCCTGGCCCAACAAGTATCCCCCTATTCTTCGCCCAGTTGATGAAGTCTTGCACAATTAGAAAGTAGCCAGAAAAGCCCATCTGTCGGATTATACTGAGCTCATAATCTGCCCTCTCACGGACCTCAGGAGGGATATTTTTGCCGAAACGCCTCTCTAAACCTGCATAACAGAGCTCCCTCAAATATGAATCGAGATCATATCCCTCAGGCACCTCAAACTCCGGAAGATGCATCTGGTTAAAATCAAACTCAACCTGGCACCTCTCAGCTATTTCCCTTGTCCGCAACAGCGCATCTCTGTCATCAGGAAAGAGCGCTGCCATCTCGGCGGCAGACTTCAAGTAAAACTCTTGAGTGGCAAAACGGAGCCGGCCCTCTTCCTCCAGCGTCTTGCCTGTTTGGATGCAAAGAAGCACATCGTGAACCTTTGCATCTTCCTTCTTGATATAATGGGAGTCGTTGGTGACAACCAAAGGTATTCCCAGCTGGCGGCTGATCTTTTTCAGGCCAGCGTTGACGACTTTCTGTTCCGGAAGCAGGTGGTCCATCAATTCCAGATAGAAACCATCGGGGCCAAAAATCTCTCGGTAAACTCCAGCAGCCTCCATCGCTTTGGACTCATCGCCATCTAAGAGGTGCTTCGGCACTTCTCCCGCAAGGCAGGCGCTCATGGCGATCAGGCCTTTGGAGTGAGCAGCCAACAGCTCTTTGTCCACCCTCGGCTTATAATAGAACCCTTCAAGGTATGCCGCAGAAACCAGGGCTATCAGGTTCTTGTAACCTTCCTCACTTTCAGCCAGCAGAACCAAGTGGTAAGGGGAGTCGTCGATATGAGGCGTTCTGTCGAAGCGGCTGCGCGGAGCAACGTAAACCTCACACCCCAAAACCGGATGAATACCGTGCTCTTTAGCCAGGCGGTAAAAGTCGATCACACCATACATCACACCATGGTCGGTGATGGCAAGGGAACTCATCCCAAGCTCAGCGGTAGCCTTAACAAGTTCTTTCAGGCGAGCTGCTCCATCAAGAAGGCTGTATTCTGTGTGGACATGAAGGTGCGCAAAATCCATCGGCTTTATGACATCCATTTTCTTGCGAACTCCCCTTCAACAATCTCCTCTCATAGCATGATCAATTTTACCATGTAAGCTCGATTCCCAAAAACATCACCCCTAAAATTAAACACTTGGCAAAAAAAGTGAAATGGCTTATTATATAGGTAGTACATAGCTGTGTTCTCCTTTTCCCCTTTAAACTTCGTCTTTCTCACCTAGCTGCCCTCGGTCGGCAATTCTCTTTTTCTCCGCTAAGCACACAATCAGATTGTTGAGGTTAACCATCTAACAAGCCTAGTACGAGGGATACATGACGAAGGGGTACACACATGTAATCCTGATGAGGAGGTGTTGTTTAGATGGTTATTCTAAACGTAGGCACATATCCCCCAAAGCAGTGCGGGATAGCCAGCTTTTCAAAAGACTTGAGAGATAACCTGATCGAATGCGGCGTCGAAGTCCCAGTCGTAGCTGTCTCAGACCCTGAATACTCCTACTCCTACCCACCCGAAGTTCTATACGAAATCAGACAGCACGAAAAAAGCGACTATATCAGCACAGCAAAGGCGATCAGCGAATCACCGGAGATCGATCTGGTGATCATCCAGCACGAGTATGGGATCTTCGGTGGCACTGACGGCGAATACATACTCAGCTTTGTCTCCCGCCTAAAAAAGCCGTATATATTGGTAGCTCATACAATTCTGCCGCGGCCCTCCATCAGCCAATTTCTCATACTCCAAAAACTTGCCCAAAAAGCTGCAAAAGTTATCTGCATGACCAAGAGCTCAGCACGCCTGCTGGAAAACGTCTATGAAGTGCCACCAAAGAAAATATATATCATCTACCACGGCGTTCCTTTATTCAAACCCAAAAACAGAGAACAGCTCAAAGAAAAATACGGCTGCTCTGGACGGCAGGTGATCAGCACATTTGGCCTGATTGGGCCAGGCAAGGGTCTAGAAAACGGGATAAGAGCCATAAAATATTTGGTGGAGAGATACCCAAACATCCTCTATATCATAGCGGGGAAAACCCACCCCATGCTCCTAAAAAGGGAAGGAGAAAGCTACCGCCAGATGCTGGAGAGAATGGTCGCAGAATTAGGATTAGAAGAGAACGTGCGGTTCGTTAATAAATTTTTGGATATCGAGGAGCTCGGCGAGTACCTCTACATGACGGATATCTATCTCAGCCCCTACCCCAACCGTGACCAAGC
>JBNATO010000039.1:0-12435 GCA_049701555.1 Thermacetogeniaceae bacterium
CACTGAAGCGGTTTTTGACCTCTCTGATGCCTGCCTTCATAAGACCACCTCCTGTGGCTGCATTGTAATATATGTGTAGCCACAAATCAAATGTTTTTATAAACCTTTGGGGAAGTCACGGCTAAGAGGCGCCTCTATAGTAACAGGGAGACTTGAAGGACGTAAAGCTCTTTGAGTTCGACGCCATGGAGGTCTGCAGGCTGATACGGGAAAACCTTTCTGGGCTTGCGCCGCGGACACAGAAGAACATCCAAGACACCATGCGGACGGCGGTGAAGGCGGCAATAGAGGCGAGGGTGCTTCCCCAGGACGCTCTGTTGGGGTGGAAGACTGTCAGGGTGCCGAGGCAGAGCAGGCCGGTGCTGGACAGAGAAGGGCTGCGCCGCCTGGTGGAGGCCGCAGAGGGCTACAAGTACGGGCTGGTGATAAGGCTCTTGGCTGTCACCGGCGCTAGGATAGGCGAGATCTTAGGGCTCACATGGGACCGGGTGGACTTCAAGCGGAACGCCATAACGATAGACCGTTCGGTGGATGTATTGAAGCGCGAGCTCAAGGACGAGCCGAAAACCTTCAACTCTCGCCGGACGATCATTCTGGACGAGGAAACAATGCAAAAACTCTATGAACACAAACAGAGGCAGGCTAAGGAAAAAGGAGTAGTTCAGCTCAAGAAGGACAGCAGGCTGGTCTTTCAGAGTCCCAGCGGGAAGCCGCTGAAGTACAACGCTGTGCTGTATGAATTTAAGACTGCTCTTAAGAAGGCGGGGCTTCCGGAGATGAGGATCCACGATATCAGGCACTCCGTGGTGGCTCTCCTCCTCTCGGAAGGAGTCCCGGCCATCACCGTAGCTGCGCTGGTGGGGCACGACGTGGCGACGACCAACGAGATGTACGCCGAAAAGGTCAAAGTCACGCGGGCCATAGACCTGAAGGAGTAACAGATGGAGTAACAATGTTCGAAAAATCCAGCAACGACGGGATTTTTCGAGGGGTCGAAAGAGTTCGACTCCCCTCGCCTCCACCATAAAAACGCTAAAAAGCCTTGTGAATGAGTCAAAAAAATGCTCGGACAAAAGATGTCCGGGTTTTTATTTTCATTATAAAAGGTGGAATTCGGGGCTCGCTCTTTTTGCTGCCTCTACTGCTTCTCGATATTCTTCCCTGGTTATGCGCCGGGACAGCTCGGGGTAACGGTAGGCGAGGTAGGTGGGGTAATATTGGTCCATGATGTTGATCCAGCTCGAAGGTGAGATCTCACGCGCTATGAACTCCATCAGCTCTGCTGTTCCTGCTATCCCGCCAGGCATGACGAGGTGACGGATGAGCAACCCCCTTTCAGCCACTCCTTCTTCGTTTAAAACGAGGTCGCCGACCTGCCGGTGCATTTCCTTCAAGGCAGCCTTTGCGATGCGGGGATAGTCGTCGATGCCGGAGTATTTCTTGGCCAACTCTGGATCTGCATACTTGATATCTGGCAGGTAGATGTCTACGATCCCCTCTAGTTTAGAGAGGATCTCTACCTTTTCGTATCCGCTGCAGTTATAGACCAAGGGGATTTGGAGGCCGAGACTGCAGGCGATGTCCAGCGACTCCACGATCTGGTAGACAAAGTGGGATGGTGTGACGAGGTTGATGTTGACACACCTCTTTCTCTGGAGCTTTAGCATGATTTCGGCCAAATCTTCAGCGCTGACTTCGTATCTGGCCATTCCTCGGCTTGTTTCGTAGTTTTGGCAGAAAACGCATCTTAGGCTGCAGAAGGAGAAGAAGATGGTGCCCGAGCCTCCTCTTCCCACCAGAGGGGGTTCTTCTCCGAAATGTGGCCCGTAGCCGGAGATTTCTATTTGGTCCCCTGCCCCGCATTTTCCTCTTTCGCCTTTGAGCCTCATAGCTCCGCATTCTCTGGGACACAGTTTGCATCTTTCTGCGTATTTTTTCAGCTCTTCTGCTCTGCGGCGCAGTTCGCCGCTGCTGTGGAGGTCAGTATACCTCATCATGGTAGTCTACTCCTTTCATCGTGATATGTATTTTACCTACATGTGAGGAACTGCATGCGTCAGCCTTCGAGATTTATTAAAATGCCTTGCTTGATTTGATAATAAAAAAATACCCCTTTATGGTTAAGGGGTATCAGCCGTTTTTTTCAAAAAATTTTACCGCTGCCTCTTGGGAATGCAGATCGTCTGCCCTATCCGTAGGCGTCTGGGATCAATTCCTGGATTGACGTTAATGATGTCTTCTATATCTACGCCGAACCGATAGGCGATTGAATAGAGGGTATCCCCAGGTTGAATGGTGTAGGGGAGCGTCCATGGCGGGCAGAATTGAGGCGCTGGTGTGATGGGTATGCAGATGGCCTGCCCGATCTGCAAGTTGTTGGGGTCTATTCCGGGGTTGGCTGCTAATATAGCCTCTACGCTGGTTCCGAATTGACGGGCGAGTTTGTAGAGGGTATCGCCTGGCCTGATGATATGAATGAAGCCGGGGCATCCGGGTACGGGAACAGGTGCTGGTATGCAGATGGTCTGCCCGATCTGGAGATTGTTAGGATCTACGCCGGGATTAGCGGCGATCAGAGCATCGACTGTGATCCCAAACCGCCTTGCAAGATTAAAAAAGGTATCTCCAGGCTTGATAACATAGGTGAAGCCGCCTGGGCATGCTCCCGGCGCCGGCGCCACAGGGATGCATATCGTCATGCCGATCTGAAGGTTTTGAGGATCGACACCAGGGTTGGCAGCGATCAAGGCATCTACTGTCGTTCCGAAGCGTCGGGCAAGGCTGTAAAAGGTATCTCCAGGCTTGATGACGTAAAGGGTTCCACCTGGGCAGAATGTCATTTTGCTCACCTCTCTTTTTTTAATGAATTGAATTGGTTTTTATGGCATCGAAATTTTTTACTTGTTTTCTCCTGATATACTATGCGGGAATGAGACTAAGAGTGAGAAGCTTCCATACTTACTAGCAATTGGGGGTACCGGGTTGAATTAAAACTTGAGCTCTCTAAACATACTAAGCTTGGGGGTGGTTGTGCTTTGAGGGCTGCAAGCGCTTTATGGATGAGATTACCTGCGCTAGGTATTATTGGTATGATTTTTTTTGGTTCTGTTCCTTTCTGTTGGGGGGTGCAGCAGGCCTCAGAAGAAACCGCAGTTGCTTGTAAAGAACCAGACGACTCAAAAGACCAAGCCGCCTGATGAATTGAGACGGCTTCAGTCAGGGTTGGAGAAGATCTACTCCGCTCTAAAGCCGCTGCAGGTAGGGGCGCCGGAACAGATACAGAGGGCTCAAAAAAGCGAGGGTGAAGCGGGAGAGAAGAAGGGGAAGCAGGGGGAAAAGGAAAAGGCTTCGGCTTCAGAAGGTGTCGACTGGGGAAAACTCTATAGGCGGTCAGTTCTTCTTCATGAACTGTGGAACTCCATTGAGCCGGATGTGATGAAGAGGGGAGCTAGGCTTGACGATGTTGAAGGTTTTGAAGGGGAGCTGAATCTGCTCTCGAATAAATTAGCGAAGCGGGACCGTTATGGCTCTCAGGTGGCTTCAAATAATGCCGCATCTTTGTTGGTAAAGTTCATACAGCTGTACGGGGGAGGGGTCCCGCCGGAGCTTTTGCAGTTACGCTGTCTTGTGCGGAGTGTCACCTTAAAGGCGGAGAAGGCGGAATGGACAGGAGCAAAAAGCGACCTCATGAAGATGTCTTCAGTTTGGTCGAGGGCGCGCTCAGAAACGGAAGGGGGAGATGAGAACACCAAAAGCAAGATCCAGTATTCGATAGATGACCTGAACACAGCTGTGGATGCGAAGGACAACATCGCTGTCATGGTCAAAGGAAACGTTCTGGAGAAAAACATCGATCTGTTGATCAACTCCCTTCAAAAGGGAGCAAAATGAAATCAGGGTTAAACTGCTCCGCATAATTCATCTCTAAGGATTTGATCGTGCCTCGGGTTGCTGTGTATTGGAATTTGCCGTCGCACTCTCCGGCATCTGAGGATTGCCAGAGATGTTTTGTGTGTCTGCCGATGAGTTGTTGCAAGTATTCGGGCCGCAACCGGCTTGTTGTTGCACGGCGCTTTCTTCGCTGCTCTCTTCCTCTTTGCTATTCCCAATTTCGATTTGCACCTCTTTTATTTGCCCTGTCAAGGGCTCTGTGTTGGAGGGCTTTTGGGCGACCTGAACAGCCTGTTTCTCTCTGTTGAGGATGTGAGGCGGGGGTTCCAATACAACCCTGTCTGTGGTAAGGCCATACTCAAATAAATCAAAGGCGACCTGTCGCGCTTGTTCAGGATCAACTCCCCAATAGCTCGCGCCGTTCAATGTCAGGAAATAGCCTGGCAGTGTCTGTGTTACGACTGCGAGCCTTCCAAGGTTATACCCTGCTTTGGCTAAGGCCAGGGCTTCGCCTAAGGTTACATTGGTTTCTACGTTTTTGTATATTTCGGGGATAAGCACTGGTAGTTTTACGAGCGTTTTCGGCTGTTTTATCTTTTCTGCCAGTGCTTTCATGAACTGCAGCTGCTGCTTAGTGCGATCGATATCGCCCAACGCCTCCATGCGGAAGCGGACAAATGCTAATGCCTCCTTGCCGTTTAGGTGTTGGTAACCTTTGTGGAGATCGATCTTATAGTCAGGGCCGTCCTGGGGATCATAGTGCATATCTCGGGGAACGTAGAGATCTACGCCTCCCAGGGTATCGACTATTTTGATGAAACCGCTCCACCGTATCAGTGCATACTTTTTTACAGGAATCCCGATCAACTCCGAAACAACTCTTGCAGTAAGTTCTGGCCCGCCATAGCGACAGGCGGAGTTTATCTTGTTTTTCCCATAGCCAGGTATTTCTACCAAGGTATCGCGCGGGATAGAGAGGAGACTCAATTTTTCTTGGTCGATCTGGGCGACAATGATCGTGTCTGTATTTCCAATTTTTTCTCCTGGCCGCGCGTCGCTGCCGAGGAGCAGTATGTTGAATCTGGATGGGGTGCTGCTGGCGACGTCTTCTTTGGGAGGGAATAACCACCTGTCGAGATAGTATTTGCCAGCAATTGATAAGCCTGTGAGTATTGTCAAGGCTAATAAGACTAACGAAAATACCGCTTTTGTGTTTTTTCGCGCTTTTTTCCTCATCTTCTTTTGCACTCCGAAGCAAGATTTTGTATTTTGTATAATTCATTATAACAAATCATCCGAGGAGATAATTTTGTTTTTTAATTAATAACAGAAACAGAGAAATGGATGGTTAGGTATTGACGATTTAGGTACAGTTTGTTATTATTTCTTCCGTGAAAGATGTCACAAAAAGAAAAAGGAGATAACCGCAGGCTATCGTTATCTCCCCAAGCAAGAGTTTATTGATTTCGCGGCCCCCGAAGCCGCTGGACCCCCCCTTGAATCAGATAATAAATTTTATTCCAGCGGCTTCTTTTTCTTTTCTCACCCAATATTACTATTCTACGTTGCTCTCAAAATTCCTGCTGCTTGAAAAAATTCCCCTATAAAATTTTCCATAGTTTCCACAGTCGATTTAAAATTCAAGAATCAGTTTATTTTCATGGGTGGCATGAGGTTTGCATGGACGGGCCTTATGGCATCCTTATTGGATTTTTTGTTCCAAATCGTCGGAAGGAGATTACGCGATTGCGGAAGCTTTGCCGAGAATTTGGAAGCATGATCGAATGGTGAGTTTTTTACTTGCTGTTGATTGGGGAAGGTAAATGATTAGAGTTGTTGAAAATTCCTTATTTAAGAGGGGTGTTTGAGGTGCCTGAACAGAAGGCTCAACTCATCGCAAAGCTCACCGGTGTCAATGCTTCCAAACGCAATTATTATACAGAATTGAAGGAAAAGATACGCGAAATTACCAAACGTAATTCCCAGCTGGAGATCTTAAACGAATTAGCAAGGCAGATCAGTATCAACACGCCTCTTGACCAAATTATCCGTGATGTTAGCGACCGGGTAAAGAAGATCATACCCTTCGATCATATCAGCCTTCTCACATTTCGCGATGATAAGCTATACATCGACTGTTTAAGCCCGCCTGATGATGCCTGTCTCGCAGGCATAGAAATTCCCCGAGAGCAGGGCAGAGCGCTGTGGAACGTAAGAGAAAGAGGCAGACAACAGCTCTGGATAGTAGATGGTGACATTGAAGACCAGTATCTGTCCGAGTTGGGTGTTAAGATCGCAGTGATCAGTCCTCTCTTCGCTCAAAATAAAGTTTTCGGTCTATTTGTGGTTGCTAGCAAAAGCTTCTTAAATTACGACTCTGATGATTTGGCTTTTTTACAGCAATTGGCTAACCAGTTGGCTATTTGCATAAAGGAACAAGAGCTCTTCGCTGAGGTGAAGCGGGCGAAGGTGGAATGGGAAGCTACATTTAGGGCTGTGCGCGACCCGATCTTGGTTGTTGATAGAGAGATGCGGATATTCCGGTTTAATCAGGCAACTGCAGAGTTGAGCAACATTCCAGATAAGGAGATCATAGGCAAGAAATGCTGTGAGATCCTCTGTTCTTCTATGGAGCTGTGTCAAGAGTGCGCAGTAAGAAAAGCTTTGCGGACAGGAGAAACTGCTATTATGCAGCATCGCCTGGATGATGGTAGAGTGATGGAGATCCATGCTTATCCGTCTTTATGGCATGAAGAAAGGCTGGGGGTCGTGATCTATGCCAAGGATATTACTGAAAACTTTAAGATGCAGGCGCAGCTTTTGAAGGCAGCAAGGCTGGCGGCACTGGGGGAGATGGCAGCGGGTGTCGCTCATGAGCTGAACACTCCTCTCGCTGTGATTATAGGAGATGCTCAGCTCCTGATGCGGAGTTTTCCATCTGATGACAAGAGATGGAGGTTATTGGAGGATATCAAGAATTGTGGGTTGCGTTGCAAACAGATCGTTCAGGGTTTGCTTACCTTTTCACGGCAAGAACAATTTGTCTTTCATCCTCTTTTTCCCAATAAGGTTGTTGAAGAAGCGCTGAAGCTGATCTCCTACCAGATCGAGACTAACAACATCAAGCTCAACGTTTCTTTGGATCAAGGGATTCCAAAGATTGCGGGAAATGCGCAGCAGTTAGAACAGGTTGTGGTAAATCTTTTGTTGAACGCTTCTCAGTCATTTGAGGGCAAGGATGGAAAGCGCGAAATATGTGTACGAACAGGATTTGACGAAAAGCGCAATCAGGTGTTTATCGAGGTTTCCGATACCGGTCAGGGCATCCCTCCTGAAAACTTGTCGCAGATCTTTGACCCCTTTTATACGACGAAAGGAATTGGGAAGGGGACCGGCCTTGGGCTCTCTGTAAGCCTTGGGATCGTTCAGGCACACGGCGGAACGATTGGTGTGGAGAGCAAACAGGGAGAAGGAAGCATCTTCACTGTATATCTTCCTCCGTTGGAGGAAGGTGAGCATGAGAGTGCAAATTAGGCATCGTAGATATGTGCTTTTGGGGGGAGGAAGGATATGGCTGCACCATGTAATCCTTTTAGACCTGAAACTGCCAGATGCGGACGGCCTTACGCTCTTGAGAGAGATCAAACTTTGCCATCCCGAAAGCGAAGTTATCGTGATGACAGGTTATTCCACTGTGAAAAGCGCGGTTGAAGCCATTCAATTAGGAGCGTTTGACTATTTAGAAAAACCGTTTGAAGATTTGGATGCTCTTGAAAAAATTATTGATAATGCTCTAGCCAGAGCTATGGCAAAAAATAATGAGCATTCTGGCTATGAGGCTTTTCCAAAGAGCAAAAAAGCTCTGGAAGCGATTGGCTTTGTGACAGGAAAGAGCGAAAAAATGCAACGCTTGCTTGCTGTTGCGGAAAAGCTGGCACAAAAGCATATTACTTTGCTGATCCGTGGCGAGACCGGAACAGGGAAGGAAGTGTTAGCGCGCTATATTCACTCCGTAAGCCCCCGCTCTGCCCAGCCTTTTTTAGCGATCAACTGCGGGGCCTTGCCGGAAAGCTTGCTTGAGAGCGAGCTTTTTGGCCATGAGAAGGGGGCATTTACTGGTGCGAACCATCAGCATAAAGGAATTTTTGAACTTGCTCATCGGGGGACGCTTTTTCTTGATGAGATCGGAGAGGCGAACCTGACAATTCAGGTCAAGTTGCTCCGTGTTTTGGAGACTGGGGAAATTTTTCGTATCGGCGGAGAGAAACCGATTCGCGTGGATACGCGGGTGATCGCCGCTACCAATGCTCCTCTTGAAGAGATGGTAAAAGAAAAACGCTTTCGTGAGGATCTTTTTTACAGGCTTGATGTTGTTACTTTGACGGTTCCTCCGCTTAGAGAACGTCGCGAAGATATATGTTTGCTTGCAGAGCACTTTTTAAACCGTTATTGCCAAGCTGGGATGGTTCCGAGGTTGAGCGATGAGGCCATCGAGGTGCTGATGAAGTACGACTGGCCGGGAAACGTCCGAGAGCTTGCTAATGTCATGGCCCAGGTGGCAGCGATCTGCGACGGTCCGGTTGTGTTGAAGGAGCATCTGCCTCGCAAAATTCTGCTAAGTACCTCAGATGAAACCTCTGCGTCCCTGGTTTCTGGCAACGTGGCAGCAAGCTCGAGTAAGAGAGCTGAACAAATATGGCTCGAAGAGGTGGAAAAGGTTCTGCAGGCCTTTGCTGGGGAGGTGGATTTCAAGCAGGGATTTGAACTGCCATATTTCCTGTCAGAGCTGGAGACGATCATCACCAAGGCTGCTAGGAAGCTGATCGGACGGGCGCTTAAAGAAGCTGAGGGCCGTTATCAGAGAGCCGCGGAGTGGTTGGGGACTACCCCACGAGTCCTTCGCTATCTAAGTAAGGAAAAAAATGTGAAGCGAGGGGGCAAAGGGTGAACGTATTTAAGTTCATGATTCCGGAGATAATTTTTGGGCAAGGCACGCTCGGGCTGATCGGGGAAAGCGCTCGCAGGTTAGGAGCAACAAAGGTATTCCTGGTCAGCGATGAAGGGGTTTTAAGAGCTGGTTGGGTTGACCAAGCGGTCAAGCATATAAGGGAAGTAGGTTTGGAATATCAGGTCTGGACGGATCCGACTCCAAACCCTAAGGATTACGAGGTAGAGCGAGGCAAGGAAATTTATCTGGAAACAGGATGTGATGCAGTAATTGGTCTTGGGGGTGGGAGTGCCATTGACGCTGCTAAGGCGGTGGCTCTCTTAGCCACAAACGGAGGCAAGATTGGTGATTACGAGGGTGTCGATAAGATCGAGAGACCTCTTCCCCCTCTGATATGCGTTGCTACAACCGCTGGTGCAGGTGCAGAAGTTACGCAGTTTACGATTATTGTAGACAGCAAGAGAAAGGTTAAAATGACCATAGGTTCCAAGTCTCTTGTGCCGGATATCGCCATCATTGATCCCCTCCTGTTGAGCACCAAAGATGCTACCTTGACAGCAAACACGGGAATAGATGCTCTTACTCACGCTATCGAAGCATACGTATCTGTTGCGGCAACTCCTATCACCGATGTTTTAGCCTTGAAAGCTATTCGTATCATAAGTTCATCTCTGAGGGCGTCAGTTGCTTCCCGGACCAACAAGGAGGCAAAAAACGCCATGGCGATGGCAAGCCTCATGGCTGGCGTGGCGATGTCCAACGCCATTTTGGGAGCAGTTCACGCCATGGCACATCCCCTTGGGGGGCTGCTTAATCTGCCGCATGGGGAGGTTAATGCGATTCTCTTGCCTTATGTTATGCGCTTTAATCTGATCGCCTGTATGGACCGCTATGCAGATATCGCTGAAGCTATGGGTGTGTGCATTGAAGGCCTGAGCGTGAGAGCGGCGGCGGAGAAGGCTATTGAGGCTGTTGAGCAGTTGTGCTCAGATGTCGGTGCCGCCCAAAAGCGCCTCTCTGATTACGGACTGGAGGAAGAACACATCCAGGAGTTGAGCAAGGCAGCTGCTGCTGATGTGACGCTGATCACCAACCCCAGGGACGCAAGTGTGGAAGATATTGCCGAGATCTATCGGGCAGCATTATGAGTTTTGGGAGGAAAGAGGTGTGAAGGTGTCGAAATTATCTGAGGAGCAGAGAGAGCGTTATCAGAGGCAAATTCTCTTGCCTGAAATAAGCGAGGAAGGGCAGCTGGTTTTAGGGAACAGAAGGGTTCTAATCGTCGGAGCAGGCGGTTTAGGTTCCCCAGCGGCGTTTTATCTCGCTGCCGCTGGTGTGGGGACCATTGGAATTATTGATGATGGAGAGATAGAGCTTTCGAATCTTCAAAGGCAGATCCTTCACACGACGCAGCGCATCGGTATGCCGAAAGTGGATTCAGCGAGGCTTACGCTAAACGCCCTCAATCCAGAGGTGAATATCGTAACGTACAAAACGCGGTTGACAGCGAGTAATGCCAAGGAGATCATCGAGGGGTATGACCTGGTGGTGGGCGCCTTGGACAACCTAGAGAGCCGCTATATCCTCAACGAGGCCTGTGTTGCGCTGCGCAAGCCGCTGGTAGAAGGTGGTGTAAGGGGATTTAGCGGGATGTTGATGACTATCCTGCCGGGAGAGGGGCCGTGCTATTCCTGCGTTTTTCCCAGAAGAACATTTTCTCAGCGTGATTCTGCTGGAGAGGCAGAGCCTATCCCGATGTTTGCCACAACTCCAGGTGTGATCGGCGTTCTTCAGGCCAACGAGGCTCTCAAACTGCTGCTCGGGATCGGTACCCCTCTAGTGGGGAAGATCCTCTTTTTCGACGGGCTTGCTGCGTCCTTCAATGAGCTGGAGGTGCATCGGGAACCCGATTGCGAGTGCTGCGGGTCTGTGAGTTAATTGATCTTAGATGGCATGCCATAGCAACTCAAAATGGCAGCTTAAGAATGCCGCCATCCTTGACCTTGCTATCGGAAGATTTAAGAAGGCTGCCGCTGTAAGCTTACATTCCATTTTGTTGAGCTTTCCCTTTGCTCAGTGGTATCTTGTGGGGCCTAAATATGGGTTGGACGGCAGGTTTGGATAAAATGTGGCAGGGCCTGAGGATGTTATATAAGGGGGCATAAGGCTTGTGGGGAGGGGAAGTGGTGTCCGTAGCTAACAGGGCTTTGACCGATGTCGCTCTGGCTTGGATGAAGTTTGGGACGACAGGCGAGATCGATGTTGACGCCGTGAGGCCGGAGATCGCTGAGTCATGGAAGAGGTGCTATAAGGCTGGGGTCAATCCCTACGATGGCATCTGCCGCGATATCTTGGAAGCCTCGGAGCTGGAGAAACTCTTAGAGAAGCACAAGGATCTGATCGAAATTGCCAGGCCATTTATGACCAACCTCTACCAGTTCTTCAAGGGTTCGGGCTACATCGTGATGCTGACCGATAACCGAGGGTATATCATTGAAGCGTTCGGGGATGACTCTACCCTGAAGAATGCCATAGGGCTCAATTTTATCAAAGGGGCGAACTGGACCGAGGAGTCGGTAGGAACCAACGCCATCGGGACGGCGTTAGTGCTGAAGAAGCCGATACAGGTATCCGGCCCCGAGCATTATTGCTGTAAGCATCACCCCTGGACATGCTCCGCAGCCCCGATATTCGACCACGAAGGAAATGTGATGGGGATCTTGGACCTGTCTGGCCCATCGGATGAGGCGCACCTGCATACCCTGGGAATGGTTGTGGCAGCTGTAGAGGCAATAAGAGAACAGATGCTCCTCAGGCAGAAGAACCGGGAGCTCACGCTTGCCAATAACCAGCTGAGGAGCATCATCCAGTCGATGTCTGATGGTGTCATCGCCTTTGATGCAAGGGGCATGGTGACGCAGGTGAACCCCGCAGCCGAGCAGATAATCGGGAGAAGGGGGAGTGACCTAATAGGGAGGTCGGTGAAGGAGATCCTGGGAGACCGCTCTTACTTTATAGATCAGCTGCTCGATGAGCATGATTCATTCAGCGAAGCGGAGGTTATAGTGGATTCGCTCGGAGGGATGATCCACTGTCTGATATCGGGCAAGCCGATCCTTGATGACTGCGGCGTGATCACTGGCGGGTTGATCTTCGTCAGGCCTATAGAAAAGGTTCAGAAGCTGGTGAATCGCTTCAGCGGTGCCCAGGCGACGTTTTACTTCAAGGACATAATCGGCGAAAGCGCTGGTATCAAGGAAGCTATTAAAATGGCAGCTCTTGCAGCCTCGAGCATGTCCACTGTCTTGCTGCAAGGAGAGAGCGGCACGGGCAAAGAGCTTTTTGCTCAGGCTATCCACAACCACAGCCCGCGCAGAAGAGGCCCCTTTGTTGCTGTGAACTGCGGTGCGATCCCTAGGGAGTTGATCGCCAGCGAGCTCTTCGGGTATGAGGAAGGGGCGTTTACAGGGGCAAAGCGCGGCGGGAGGCCGGGTAAATTCGAGCTGGCCTCCGGAGGAACCCTCTTCCTCGACGAAATCGGGGAGATGCCCTTAGAGCAGCAGGTCGCCCTCTTGCGGGTGCTCCAGGAAAAGAAG
>JBNATO010000040.1:0-12400 GCA_049701555.1 Thermacetogeniaceae bacterium
GTTGCAGATCTGCATGATCTGGTTGAGGTTTTGTTGCATGGCTTGAAGCTGCATCATTTCTGGCACCTCCTAAAAAGATGTGTTTGCGGTATTAGTATTTTCTGAACCCTGTTCCTTTATGCGGCAGAATTGCGGAAACGAAGCCGCAGGGGGGCCATGGGCGCCACGACAGCGCCCGTGGATAAGGTTTGCGAAGGGATTGGGGGTGTGCTATAATGATCACCGTTACAGCTGGAGGTGAAAGAGATGAAAGAGGGAATTCATCCGAAATACACAAAGGCGATCATAACCTGCGCCTGTGGCGCCAAGTATGAGGTGGGCTCTACCGTCCCCAACATGAGGGTGGAGGTCTGTGCCAACTGCCACCCCTTCTATACGGGCGTCAGAACCCGTGTGGTGGAGAGGGGCGGCAGGATCGAGAACTTCCGGAAGAAGTACGGGCGCTAAAAGGGCGCTTGAAGGGCTGCTCTTTTCTGCTCCTGAAGGGGGGCTGGGGTAGTGCCTGGTGAACGTGGCTCTCCCTTTCAGTATGGCGGCCAGGCGGTGATCGAGGGAGTGATGATGCGCGGGCCGCGCTCGGTGGCCACAGCCGTGCGCGTGGGAGAGGAGATCGTCGTTGAGGAAACCGAGCTGACTCCCTGGTCGGAAAGGCATCCTGTGCTGAGGTGGCCGCTGCTGAGAGGGGTTGTGGTCCTGATCGAGTCCCTGGTGTTGGGGATCCGGGCGCTCAACCTCTCGGCTGCTCTGGTCTCAGGAGAAGGGGAAGAGGATGCCGGCCTCAGCTCCCTGGCGATCGGCTTTACTGTTTTTTTGGCCTTGCTTTTTGGAATCGTCCTCTTCGTGTTGATCCCCGCCTGGCTCGGACACCTAGCCGGGAAGTGGGTAGGCGTCTGGGGGCAGAATCTCGTCGAAGGGGTCAGCAGGTTGGGAATCTTTCTGGCTTACCTCCTCGGAATCCGCTGCTTTAAGGATATCAGGCGGGTTTTTCAGTATCATGGTGCTGAACACAAGGTGATCAACGCATACGAGGATGGAGCAGAGCTCACCGTTTCGGAGGTGGCCAAGCGCTCCACTGCGCATCCCAGCTGCGGCACCTCCTTTTTGCTGGTTGTGCTTGTGGTCAGCATCGTCGTTTTCGCCATGCTGGGAGATGGGCCCTGGTGGTGGAAGTTTGGAGGGCGCATCCTGCTGCTCCCTCTTGTCGCCGGCGTGGGGTATGAGTTTATACGCTTTTCCCGCCGCCACCGAAGGGCAGTGGCTTGGCTGATCACCCCCGGCCTTTGGCTGCAGAGGCTTACGACCGGAGAGCCTGATGAGGAGATGATCGAGGTGGCGATCGCTGCTTTCAAGAGGGTGCTCGTGCCTTCCAAAGACGCTTCCCAGGGGCTAGGCGCAAAGGCCACCTTCAAGTTCAGCTGAGGGGGTGATGTTCGGTGCTGGATAAGCTGGAAGGGTTAGAAGCCCGTTACGTTGAACTCGAGCAGAAGCTGAGCGATCCGGCGGTCATCGCCGATATCGATACATGGCGCAAGTATGCCAAGGCGCATGCGGATCTCACGGAAGTCGTGTCGACCTACAGGGAATACAAAAAGGTCTGCAAGGAGATCGAGGACACCCGCTCGCTCTTGGAGGAGGAGAACGACCCGGAGTTAAGAGAGCTGGCAGAGGCGGAGCTCGAAGAGCTCCGGGAGAAGAAGGAAAAGCTGGAGGAGGAGCTCAAGATCCTGCTCCTGCCTCGTGACCCGAGGGACAAGAAGAATGTGATCGTGGAGATCCGCAGCGGCACAGGGGGTGAAGAGGCAGCCCTCTTCGCCGGGGATCTCTTCAGGATGTACAGCCGTTATGCTGAACGACAAGGGTGGAAGGTGGAGGTCCTGAGCAGCCATCCCACCGACATGGGGGGCTTTAAGGAGATCATCTTCCAGGTGAACGGGGATTCGGTATACAGCAAGCTGAAGTATGAGAGCGGTGTCCACCGCGTCCAGAGGGTTCCGATCACGGAGTCAGGAGGGAGGATCCACACATCAGCGGCCACTGTCGCCGTCCTCCCCGAGGCCGAAGAGGTCGATGTCCAGATCAACCCCGAGGACCTCAGGATCGACATCTTCTGCTCCAGCGGGCCTGGCGGCCAATCGGTGAACACCACGCAGTCCGCTGTGAGGATCACCCACATCCCGACGGGGATAGTGGTCACCTGCCAGGATGAGAAGTCGCAGCATAAGAACAAGGAAAAGGCGCTGCGCGTCCTGCGCGCCCGCCTCCTCGACCGCGCCATCAAGGAGCAGCAGGGGGAGATCTCCTCTATGCGCAGGGCGATGATCGGGAGCGGAGACCGCAGCGAGCGGATCAGGACATACAACTTCCCGCAGAGCCGCGTCACCGATCACCGCATCGGCCTCACGCTCTACAAGCTTGACGAGATCCTTGACGGCGACCTAGACGAGCTGATCGATGCCCTGATCACCGCCAACCGGGCTGAGCAGCTCAAGCAGGAGCTCCCCCTGGAGGAGGAAGCGGGTGCTTAAATGACGAGCGGAGAGCTCCTGCGCCTGGCGGCGGCTGAGCTCAGGGAGTCGGGGATAGAGACCCCCAGGCTGGACGCCGAGGTTCTCCTCGCCCATGCCTGGGGGAAGACCCGGACGGAGCTCCTGATCGCTCCCGAGAGAGAGGTCCCGGAAGGGGTTGCGAAAGAGTTCATGAAGAACATCCGGCTGAGGGCATCGGGGATGCCGGTTGCCTATCTGACAGGGGAGAAGGAGTTCATGTCGCTCCCCTTTTTTGTCTGCAGAGATGTCCTGATCCCCCGCCCGGAGACCGAGCTCCTCGTGGAGAGCGTGCTGGCTTTCTTGAAGGAGTGGTTTGGGAGCGGTCGGGAGGAGGCGCTGGTGGCTGATGTGGGGACAGGCTCGGGCGCCATCGCCGTCAGCATCGCCTATTACGAGCCGCGGGCGAGGGTCGTGGCCACGGACATCTCCGGAGCCGCTCTGGAGATCGCCGCGACGAACGCCGCCAGGAACGGCGTCGCTGAGAGGGTGGAGTTTCTCCAAGGCGACCTCCTGGAGCCGGTTCTCGAGGCGAAGGGGGGGTCTGCTGGGGCTGTGGTCGCTGCCAACCTCCCCTACATACCCACCGCCGACCTGGAAGGCCTCCCCGCTGAGGTCAGGTGTGAGCCGAGGATCGCCCTGGATGGCGGCGAGGATGGGCTGGAGCTCTACAGGCGCTTGCTCCCGCAGGCCGCAGCCTTTCTGCTTCCCGGAGGGATGCTGGCGTGCGAGATCGGCGAGGGCCAGGGGAGCCTTCTGGCCGAAATCCTTGAGGAGGCAGGTTGGGAGTCTGTCGCTGTGTCCAGGGACTACCGCGGGGAGGAGAGGCTGGTCACTGCCTTGAGAGGCGGAGCGATCTGAGGCATGCCTGAGAGAGCAACCTGAACAGGGGCATTTTTTGTATGTCCCTGTTTTTTGTTTGTCTCTGGCACATTTCTTGCAAAGGATCTGATGTGCGGCGAGCATTTTGGCGCCGGATTTTCGCCCTCTAGGTCCTTGCCCCACCCGGGATTCCCGGGTGGGGCCCCCTTTCTCAAGAATGAAGCGCCGGTCTCTTGGTGTGCGCGGCCGGCTAGCGGCTGGTGAACGAGGAAAGGATGGGGATGAGTGGATGATCGAGTTGAACGCTGTCAGCGGTATGGTTGCTCTGGACGGGAACAGCCTCTCCCTGGAGCAGGTGATAGCCGTTGTCCGCAGGATGGCCCCCGTGTCGCTCCACCCTTCGGGGAAGGCCAAGATCCTGAGGTCGAGGAGCGTTGTGGAGAAGTTCCTAAGAGAGGGACAGGTTGTCTACGGAGTTACCACAGGCTTTGGGAAGTTCAGCGATGTGTTGGTTTCCAAGGATGAGAGCGATGCCCTGCAGCGGAACATCATCATGAGCCATTCCGGCGGGGTAGGGGAGCCTCTCCCCCGGGAGGCGGTGAGGGGGATGATGCTGCTGCGCGCCAACTCTCTGGCCAAGGGATATTCCGGGGTGAGGCTGGAGGTCGTCCAGATGCTCCTGGAGATGCTGAACAGGGGCGTGCACCCCGTTGTTCCCTGCAAGGGCTCTGTAGGGGCGAGCGGCGACCTGGTGCCCCTGTCTCACATCGCCTTGGCGATGATCGGGCTGGGCGAGGTGGAGTACCAGGGGAGGGTCGTCCCCTCTGACGAAGGGCTGAGGCTTGCCGGTTTGGAGCCCATCGAGCTGAGCGCAAAGGAGGGGCTTGCCCTGGTCAACGGAACGCAGTATATGTCTGCCCTGGGCTGCCTGGCGGTGCACGACGCCCTAAAGCTCTATAAGGCGGCCAATATCGCCGCAGCCATGACCTTTGAGGCCCTGGAAGGGATACCTGCTGCCTATGACCCCAGGATTCACAGCGTGAGGCCGCACAGCGGCCAGAAGAGCTGCGCTCAGGCGATGCGCAGGCTGCTCGAGGGGAGCGAGCTCCTGACCAGGAAGAAGCACAAGCGCGTCCAGGACGCCTACACGCTGAGGTGCATCCCCCAGGTGCACGGCGCTTCCCTCGACGCCATCAACTATGTCAGGGACGTTTTGGAGATCGAGATCAATTCGGCCACAGACAACCCGCTCGTCTTCCCCGAGACAGGGGACGTGATCAGCGGCGGCAACTTCCATGGGCAGCCGCTGGCCCTTGCCCTCGACTTCCTGGCGATGGCTGTTGCGGAGCTGGGGAGCATCTCCGAGAGGAGGATCGAGAGGCTGGTCAACCCCGCTCTGAACAACGACCTCCCTCCTTTCCTGACTGAGCACGGGGGTCTGAATTCTGGGCTGATGATCCTCCAGTACACCGCTGCTGCCCTTGCTTCCGAGAACAAGGTGCTGGCACATCCGGCTTCTGTCGACTCCATCCCCACCTCCGGCAACCAGGAGGACCACGTCAGCATGGGCTCCATCGCAGCCCGCAAGGCTGTCTCTGTTGTGGAGAATGTCGGTTGGATCATCGCCGGGGAGATGCTGGCTGCAGCTCAAGCCCTGGATTTTGTGAAGCACACCCTCGGCAAGGGGAGCGCTGCTGCGCTGAGGCTGATCCGACAGGCGGTTCCTCACTGGGAGAGGGATAGGGTCCTCCACAGGGATCTGGAGAGGGTGCATGAGCTGCTGCTGAGCGGCAGGATCATCGAGGAGGTCGAAAAAGAGACAGGCTCGCTGGCATGAGATCTGCACCTTGTTTTCTCTTCAAGTAGGAAAGTGGCGCCCCTGTGTCGAATTTTGTTGGGGTGCTGTACTCATCAGGGAGGTAGGGCCGGTGCAGAAGAGGGTCGCGGGCTGTTGTGGAGCCGATGAGAAGGCGAAGCGGCTGGCCATGCTCGAGAGCGCGATCGAGGCTGTTTCTGAGGGGATCCTGATAACAGACGTCGAGGGGAAGATCATCTACTACAACAGTTCCCTCGGGAGGATGGAAGGGCTCAGGCCGGAGGAGGTGATCGGCCGCTATCTGACCGAGGTCTACCGCGTCACCCCGGAGACCAGCGAACACCTGACGGTCGTCAAGACCGGAAGGCCTTTTAAGGAGCTGGCAAAGGTCCACTTCACCGCCGAGGGGCGGGAGATCAGCCTGGTCTCGAGCACATATCCGATCTATTTGGGAGACGAGGTGATCGGGGCGTTTTCGGTCTGCCGTGACATCACAAAGCTGAAGGACCTCCTGAGCGAAAACATCTCGCTGCAGAAGCAGATGCAGGGGGAAGAATCCCAGACAGGGTACAAGAACGGGACGCGCTATACCTTGGCCAATTTCGTCTACGCCAGCCAGGCTATGGAGGAGGTCGTCCAGCAGGCCAAGAAGGCTGCCAAGACAGACTGCGCCGTTCTGGTGTATGGGGAGACAGGCACCGGCAAAGAGGTGATCATCCAAGGCATACACAACGCCAGCGCCAGGTGCAGCGAGCCCTTCGTTGGCATCAACTGCGCGGCGATACCTGAGACGCTCCTCGAGAGCCTCCTCTTCGGAACGGTCAAAGGGGCTTTCACAGGTGCGGTGGACAGCACCGGGCTGATCGAGCAGGCGGGGAGCGGGACGCTCTTCTTGGACGAGATCAACTCCATGAGCACCTCTCTTCAGGCTAAGCTGCTGAGGGTGCTGCAGGAGAGGACTTTTCGCAGGGTTGGCGGTAAGAAGGAGATCCCTGTTGAGTGCCGGATCGTCAGCTCCACGAACCTCGATCCCTGGGAGTGCGTCAAGAACGGGACGCTGCGGGAAGACCTCTATTACCGCTTCGCTGTGTTCACGATCTACATCCCTCCCCTGCGGGAGAGGCCGGAGGATATCGAAGCGCTTATCGAGTACTTTATTCAGAAGTACGGGAAGATCTACGGACAGGGGAGGGTTCGGGTCGACCCCGGGCTGAAGGAGGCGTTTATGAGCTACAGGTGGCCGGGGAATGTCAGGGAGCTCGAGCACATCATCGAGAGCTGCTTGGCGATGCTGGAGCCGGGAGAGGATACGATCACCTTCGAGCACCTCCCCCCTCATGTGAGGCCTCGGTTTGCGGCGCGGAAGGCGGCCTATCGCCCCAAAGGGGGTTCTTCGGGTACGCTGCAGCAGCTCATGCTGGAGTATGAGAAGCAGGTGATCGAAGAGGCTATGGAGAGGAACGGCGGCAACATCAGCAGGGCGGCGAGGGAGCTCGGGATACTGCGCCAAAATCTCCAGTACAGGATGCGCAAGCTGGGTATCCGGGGAGCGAGGGATGAGCATCTTTGTGCAAAAAATTAATGCATGCAAAATTGTTTAGCACGTAATTTTTGCTAAAGAAGCGGGAATGGTGCATAGATATTTTGCAGTATCTAAAGAACAGCGGCTGCGCTGCATGGCATCTTTGAGTCTCGCGCCTGGCACGCAGGTGATAGCGATAACCATGCTGATGCCGATTACGGTGAACAGGGTGGTGAGTTCTTGAATTACATAAGGTTTGTTCTGGACAACATCCCGTTGATTCTCGAGTATACCGGGGAACACTTCACGCTGGTCCTCTGGGCTGTTTTGATATCGCTTATTCTCTGGGTGCCTGTTGGCATCCTGATCACCAGGAACGAGAGGCTGGCAAACATCGTCTTGGGGATCGCCAACACCATCTTCTGCATCCCCAGCCTTTCCCTCTTCGCCGTGATGGTGACGGTCCCCTTTCTGGGGTTGGGGAGGCGCTCCGCCTTGCTCGCCTTGGTGCTCTATGCCATGATGCCCTTGGTCAGGAACGTCTACCAGGGGATCAAGGTTGTCGACAAGAGCGTCATCGAGGCGGCGAGGGGGATGGGGATGAACAACTGGAGGATCCTGTGGGAGATCCAGCTTCCTCTGGCGGCTCCGGTGATCTTCGCTGGCTTTCGGGTGACCGTCGTGATGACCACCGGAATTGCCGCCATCGCCACCTACATAGGCGAGAGAAACCTAGGACGGCTGATCTCGGAGGGCCTGACGAGGTACAACGTGGAGATGATCGTCGACGGAGCTCTGCTGATCGCCATCATCGCTATAGCGCTCGACACCATCCTCGGGGCGATCGAGAGGAAGATGGTGCCCAGGGGTCTCAGGGTGAGCCGGGGTCATTAAACACACAGCTAGGGGGAACAGGTGATGATCGAGCTCATTGAGGTTACGAAGATCTACAAAGGGCAGACGGTTCCTGCCGTCGACAGGCTGTCGCTGAAGATCGAGAAAGGGGAGCTGTGCGTCTTCGTCGGCCCCTCGGGCTGCGGAAAAAGCACCACCTTGCGGATGATCAACAGGATGATCGAACCGACATCGGGGAGGATCCTGATCGACAACAAGGACATAAGGGAGTGCGATCCCGACAGGCTCAGGATGGGTATCGGCTATGTCATCCAGCAGATCGGGCTCCTCCCCCACAGGACGGTCGCTGAGAACATCGCCATCGTGCCGCGGCTGTACGGCTGGCCGAAGGAGAAGATCAGGCAGAGAGTCGATGAGCTTCTGGAGCTGATCGGCCTGGACCCGGAGACGACCAGGGACAAATACCCGGCCCAGCTCAGCGGCGGCCAGATGCAGAGGGTGGGCGTGGCCCGGGCCCTGGCAGCGGACCCGCCGATCATGCTGATGGATGAGCCCTTCGGCGCTGTCGATCCCATCGCCAGGAGCCATCTCCAGGATGAATTCCTGCGCATCCAGAAGGAGATGAAGAAGACCATCTGCTTCGTCACCCACGACATCAACGAGGCCATCAAGATGGGCGACAAGATCGCCATCTTCAACAAGGGTCGGCTTGTTCAGTACGGGACACCGGACGAGATCCTCACCCATCCTGCCAACGAGTTTGTGAGGGACTTCATCGGCTATGACCGCGTTGTCAAGAAGCTGAGCCTCTACCAGGTGGAGGACCTGGAGGAGCCTGTGCGCTGCGTGCTCAGGGAAGAGGAACTTCCTGGCATCGGGGAAGCGCTGCGCCGCAGTGGTTCTGATATAGCGTTCTTGGTGGACAGCGCCGGGAAGCCGTGCGGCTTCCTGACTGCAGAGGACCTCGCCCAGATGGGGGAAGGGGCTTCGCCTCAGAGCCTGAAGCAGAAGGCGCTCTGCAGAAGGGGCGCTTTTGCCCAGAGGGAGATGGTGCTGCGCGACGCCCTGTCGCTGATGCTGGAGCATGGGACTGAGCATCTGGGCGTACTGAACGGCGCCGAGCTCGTGGGAGTGGTCACCCTCGCGGCCATCAGGAGGCACTCCTGCAGGAAAGAGGGGGAGTAAATGAACTGGGTGCGCTTTGAAGACGCTCTTTTTCATCGGGCGCCTCTGCAGCTGGCGATCCACATCATGATGGTTTTGGTCTCGGTCTCTGTCGCTGTGGCGATCTCGGTGCCCCTGGGGATTCTCCTGACGCGGCCGCGCTTCAGGAAATACGGCTTCATCGTCCTGAACATACTGAACGTGTTGCAGACGATACCGGGGCTGGCCATTGTCGCCCTGGCGATGCCCCTTTTGGGGATGGGGCTGAAGCCTGCCATCGTCGCCCTGGTTGTCCAGGGGCTTCTCCCTATCGCCAGGAACACCATCGCCGGGCTCTACGGGGTTAGCCCTGATGTGAAGGAAGCGGCCTTGGGGATGGGGATGCCAGCCAAGAGGGTGCTCTATGAAGTGGAGCTTCCGTTGGCGATGCCGGTTATCCTCGCTGGCATCAGGACGTCGGCTGTCTACGTCGTCAGCGTCGGTACCTTGGCGGCCTACATCGGAGGAGGCGGTCTCGGCGACTTGATCGTGACAGGGTTGAACATGCTCTGGCCGGAGTTCCTGATCGTTGGAGCTGGCCTGGGGGCGATTCTGGCCATCGCCTTCGACAGAGCTCTCGGGTGTTTGGAGCACAGGTTTACGCCGCCCGGGATGAGCGCGGAGTAAATCAGCCTGGATTTGCCCTGCGGAAGGCCCGCAGGTGGAGGATATTGAGGCTTGAAGAGGGGGAGGGGTGTTCGGGAGGAGAGAGGAGAGGGATCTTTTGCTCTTCGATTAAGAAATTAAAATTGAGGAGAGGAGTTGTGATCTGTGAAGAGGTTTTTCAGGTGTTGCGTTGTTGTCCTGCTGGTGCTGGCGGTGCTCTTTGCTGCTGCAGGGTGCGGCGGAAGCAAGGCTGAGAAGAGCAGCGGAACAGCGGCAACCAGCGAAAAGAAGCCGACGATAGTTGTCGGTTCCAAGACCTTCACCGAGGCTCTGCTCCTCGGCACGATGACCTATCAGTACCTGAAGTATCTCGGTTACCCGGTGGAGAACAAGGTGGGCCTGGGGGAGCTCGCTGTGATCAGGCCTGCCCTGGAGTCCGGCCAGATCAGCACCTACTGGGAGTATACCGGCACTGTTCTGATCAACGTGATGAAGCATGAGCCCAGCTACGACTCTGAGGAGTGCTACAGGCTCGTCAAGGAGTGGGATGCCAAGCACAACCTCATCTGGCTTGACTATGCCCCGCTCAACGACACCTACGGCATCATGGTCAGGAAGGACATCGCCGAAAAGTACCATCTCAAGAAGACCTCAGAGCTCGTGGAGCTGATCAAGAAGGGCGAGAAGCTCAGGTTTGTGAGCACCCAGGAGTACAACGAGCGCCCCGACGGCTTGGCGCACTTCGAAAAGGTCTACGGGTTCACGTATCCCAGGAACCTGATCATCAACGCAGCTCTGAACGTCGGCTATGAGGCGCTAAAGGCTGGTCAGGCGGAGGTCGGCTTAGCCTTCACGACTGACGCCAGGGTCAAGGCTTATGGGCTCGTCCTCCTGGAGGACGACAAGAAGTGCTTTCCTGTCTACAACCCTGCTCCGATCTTCAGGAAGGAGATCCTCGATGCCTATCCGAAGATCCCAGAGCAGATGAAGAAGCTGAGCTCGCTCCTCGACAATGAGACGATCATGGAGCTGAACAAGCAGGTCGATGTGGACAAGCGGAGCGTTGACGAGGTAGCCAGGGAATTCCTGAAGAAGAACGGCCTGATCAAATAGCAGCACCCCTGCTGACAGGATTGGCCCTGGTGCTTCCGAAGGGGCATCAGGGCCAGTGTTTTGCTGTAGGCGGGGGATATCTGCAAGCTCTGCTGGGGCGATCACGATAGAAAGGGATGTTGCTGGGCTCATGAGTGACTTCAACAAGGGGGCGCTGTTCGCGCTCTTAGCGGGTGTCTGTTCGGGCTTCATACCGATCTTTGCGGTCTACGCTTACCAAGGAAGGGCGACGGTTCTCACCTTTATCTTTTTGCGCGCCCTCATCGGAGCCGCTGTCTTCTTCCTCTATGTCTTCGCCAGATCTCTCCCTGTAAAGCTGTCGAGGCGCCAGGCGGCTTGCCTCTTCCTGGGCGGGGGAGTTCTGGAGCCGCTGCAGTCGACCCTCTATCTCACTTCGGTTAAGCACCTGCAGGCATCGCTGGTGCAGCTGATATTTTACACCTATCCGGCTCTTGTGGCCTTGTTATCGCTTGTGCTCTTGAGGGAGCGCATGTCTGGGAGGACGGCTGCGGCCATAGCGGTCTCTTTCACAGGGCTGCTGATGGTGCTCGGAGGCTCTGCTGGCAGGGCGAGCCTCATAGGGATCGCTGCAGCTTTCGGGGCTGCGCTGATCTGCTCTGCTGTGGTCGTCTTGAGCCGCTATCTTGTCGGCCAGATAAACCCGGTGCTTGTCGGGGCGTTTTTCTCCCTTTTCACCTCGCTGAGCGTGCTTCCTGTCGGGCTGCTGTCAAGAGGGATCAGCTTCGCCATAGAGCTCAAGGCATGGCTCGCTGTGACCGGCTGCGCCTTGGTTGCCACAAACCTGGCGAGGTTTTTGTTCCTGACCGGAATAAGGCTGATCGGCTCTACGCTGGCCTCGATCCTCTGTATGATCGAGCCCTTGGTAACTGTCGTCTTCTCGGCTATCCTGTTCTCGCAGTTTCTCACCTGGTTCCAGCTGCTGGGAGGGCTGGTTATCCTCCTTGGAGGAGCCTTAGCGATCGCTTCGAACCAGGAGAGAGCTTAGCCCTTGTGGCATGCTTTTTGCTTTGGAGGAAGCTCTAGAGGAGCTGCTAGAAGTTCGTATGTTGGGGGGAGAGAGGATGTTAGAGCACCTTGCTGGTGATCTGGTTCTGGTGGACCTGACAACAGGGGAGATCTTGAGGAAAAAGTGCCCGGATGAGCTGGTGAGAGGCTACCTCGGCGGGCGCGGGCTGAGCGCCTATCTCCTCTTGAGGCATCTCAGCCGAACCGTTGCCCCCCTTGACCCGGAGAACATCCTGGTGTTTGCCGCCGGCCTCCTCGGTGGGACAAGAATGGTGACCTCTGGTCGCCTGCACGTGGGGGCGCGCTCTCCCCTCACAGGCCTGATCGGGATCTCCAACGGAGGTGGCTCCTTTGCTGCTGAGCTCAAGGCCTGCGGCATTTTAGCTCTTGTCGTCACCGGGAGGGCGGAGAGGCCTGTCCTGATCGACATCAAGGGCGACCGGATCGCTGTCGAGGACGCCACTGACCTCTGGGGGATGAAGACGGGCGAGGCCAGAGAAGCGATCAAGGGGATGGCCGGCGACCCCCAGGCGAAGGTGATCCTGATCGGCCCCGCAGGCGAGAGGCTCTCTAACCTGGGCTGCATCATGACGGATGTCGGCCATGCTGCTGGCAGGACGGGGATGGGCGCTGTGATGGGCTCAAAGAACCTGAAGGCCATCGTGGCAAGAAGAGCCGGCAGGGAGAGCAGGGCTGTCCCTGAGGCTGCTGCAGAGGCTGTGAAGAGGTATGTCGCCAAGCTCAAGGCCCTCCCCTCCTGGGAGATGTGGTCGACGACGGGTTCGTCCACATGGCTGACCTGGACGGACGAGATGGGAGCCTCCGGGGCGAAGAATTACAGCCAGGTTACCTTTGAAGGGGTCAGGACAGCCTGCGGCTCTAACTACAAGGACC
>JBNATO010000041.1:0-12257 GCA_049701555.1 Thermacetogeniaceae bacterium
TTCCTCGTTCATGATCACCTGCATGGCAAAGGGCGAGGATAGGCTCCCGTCCGGATGGACGAAGCGGGAGAAAAGGCGTGCCAGGAAGCCAGGCTTCACATCCTCCGGCCTGATGATGCGTCCCTGGGAGATGGCGACGACGCTTTCTGCTAGAACCAGTATGTCTCCGGGTTTTAGGAAGGGCTGTGCGTACGCAGCGATGATCTCCATGAGATCGTCGTCAGGCGTTATGACCTTGGTCTGGAGTGGAATCACTCTTACTGTCATCGGACTTCATCACCTTTGCTCTGCAATTTCTTGAGATTGAAACGGGTTTCAGCCAGTTGCCATCTGATCCCTCTTTTGTCTATGACCTGGTAGTAGAGGATGGCTGTAAGCCAGGGGATTTCCCTGATCACCTCGTTGAGGTCAGTCCGGTATTTTATCATCATTTCCAGCTCTACGGGGAGCGAGGCGCCTTTTTTTAGGATTATAGCCTCCCAGTAATCCGTCTCCTTTTTGGACTGGCGCACTGGCCTCAGGCGTGTGTTTATCTCCAGCTTTTCCATGATTTTTCCGTAATACATCGGCTGGCAGAATACATTGACAACCATTCCCTGGTGTCGCCCGCGGTTGGTCAGGGGGATCAGGCAGCGGCAGCGGATTTCGTGATCAGCTTGGTTGAGGGTGACGGAGTAGTCGCGTATGGCGCCGGTCTCGAAGACGATGTCGCTGCTTCCGCTGCTTATGAGATACCATGTCAGGGCGCCTGCAAGTGTTCCTGCAAAAGCAAGTGCCGCAATGATGAATTCAGCAAACATTTTTCATCCCACCCTTTGTTATTCACTTATTTTTATATGCATCGATCTGGTGAGAAGTTTTAAAACATGAAATATCAATTAATGGCAGGACTGGGATGAAGCTGGTGACGGTACCCTTTGCTTTTTTCCCCCATATAATAGAGCGAGTAAGCGATGAGGAGGGGAGCGTGTGTTACCTGTACCCAGAAAGTTCAAGTTGGTGGTTGGGAGGGGGGAAGGGACGACGCCTTTAAACGCCTTTGATTCTGCCTTGATCGATGCCGGTATTGGAAATCTGAACTTGATTCGCGTGAGCAGCATTCTGCCGCCGGCGGCGCAACATGTTCCAGATCTGGAGATCCCGCCGGGTGCCCTCGTTCCCACTGCATACGGATATATCAAGTGCTGTGAGCCTGGCAGGTTGATCGCTGCGGCTATCGGCGTTGGCCTCAGCTATGATACATACGGGGTGATCATGGAATTTGAGGGCTACTGCTCGAAGGAAGAGGCCGAGGAGCGTGTGAGGGCTATGGTGGAAGAGGGATTCAGGATGCGGCGTCTCCCCCTGCGAGAGGTTTTGGTGAAGGGAATAGAGCATCGTGTTGAAACGATCGGGAGCGTGGTTGCTGCTGCGGTCTTGTGGTATTGATGCTTTATTGACGCTGTTCGCAGGACTGAGGTATAATTATCTTGTATAATTATCATTTTGTTGGAGCACTAGGATGAGATCTAATTCCAGCAGTATCGGAAGTGCTAATCTTGGTTGGGGGGGAGGGAGAACTGGATATGGCTGAAGTTAGGGTCGGGAAGAACGAATCCCTGGATAGTGCCCTGCGGCGCTTCAGGCGGTCCTGCCAGAAAGCTGGTATTCTGGTAGAGGCGAGAAAGCGGGAGCATTATTTGAAGCCCAGCGTCAGACGGAAGAAGAAGTCTGAGTCTGCACGCAAACGCCGTTGGTCGTAGGAGAGTGATCCGCTTGTCGCTTCAGGAACGCCTTTACGAAGATATGAAGAAGGCTTTGAAAGAGCGTGAAGCCGGGAAACTCAAGCTTTCGGTGATCCGGCTGGTGCGGTCTGCGCTCAAGAACCGTGCCATCGAGTTGGGGCGCGAACTGACCGACGAGGATGTCATCGAGGTCCTTGCCCGTGAAGTGAAGCAGCGGCGTGAGGCAATCGAGGAGTACAACAGGGTGGGACGCCCTGATGTTGCCGCAGAGTTGGAGGCAGAGATCGCTGTTTTGCAGGAATACCTCCCCCGACAGCTGAGCAGAGAAGAAATCGCAGCCGAGGCGCGAGAAGCGATCGCTTCTGTAGGAGCCAAAGGGCCGAAGGACCTGGGACGGGTGATGGGGGCTCTGATGCCCCGTCTGAAGGGACGAGCCGACGGCAAAGTGGTTCAGGAAGTTGTCCGTGCTTTGCTGACAGAACAATAAGAAATAGAAATAAGAAATAAGGAAGCCGGTGAGTTCACCGGCTTCTTCTTTTATTGGGTGATGGGGTAGGAGATCGATGGATGATATCTGTTCTATGAGGCTTTTTGAACTCTTCGGGAGACAGCAAAAATAAGACCGGTTGGCCAAAGGCAACCGGTCATTTAATATCTCGGCTCGATGGCTCAGGCCTTTCCTTGGAAGAAGATGTTCAGAGTCACAGCGCTTGCGGCGTTTACGGCAGCATAGTAGACGCGGGCGTATTTCAGAAAGAGCGAAGAGACCAGGGCGGTGACGTCTCCGGTGTTCAGAGTCACAGGCCCGGCGTTGTCCAGCCAATGGATTCCGTCTGGGCTGATCTGAAGCTTGACGACAGCTGGAGCGATGGTCGTGGAGGCGTTGACAACGCCGAGCGTCCAGGTGTTGAAGTTCAAAACCTCGTATGTCGTGGCCGGAGATCCCGCTGTGTCGGTGATATTCCCCAGGATCTCAGAGACATCCGTGGTGGCCGTCTGGACCGCCAATCCGGTGCTGGTGATCATCAGCCCTCCCGCAGGGGGAGTGATGGCGAGGCCTGTGGACGTAATTGCCAGGCCATCTAGGGGAGGGGTGATGGAGAGGCCCTCGGCAGGTGCCGTGACGGTCAGCCCGGCTGCGGGTGGCGTGATGGAAAGCCCTGTTGAGGTGATCATCAGGCCATCAGCCGGAGGCGTTATCGCCAGCCCTGTAGAGGTGATTGCCAAACCGTCTGCCGGCGGGGTTATCGCCAGGCCTGTGCTTGTGATCCCCAGGTTGCCCGACGAATCCTGGCTGAAGGCTAGATCCTGGCTTCCGAAGATCTTTATCCGCGCCTGATCTGGAGTGTCCTGAAAGATTTTAAAATTGGGCATTGAGCTCCTCCTCTCTTCGGAAGAATTGGTATTTTATGTTATAGAATATTTTTCCATGATGTGGAATGCTACTTTTTGTCAGCATATAGTGATAAAAAACTCTATAACCAGAAGATGGTGAATAAAGGTGAAAAGGATCAGCTTATGCATGATCGTCAAGAACGAGGAGAAAAACCTGCGCAGATGCCTTGAAAGCGTGAGGGGTGCTGTCGACGAAATAATCGTTGTGGATACAGGTTCCACGGACGGCACCTGCGGGGTCGCTGCGGAGTTTGGCGCTGTGATTCGGAGAGTTTCCTGGAATGACGACTTCAGCCAGGCGCGCAACGCCTCGCTGGAGCTGGCTACAGGTGACTGGATATTCTTTTTGGATGCTGATGAAGAGCTTGCCCCAGGCTCCGGTGAGGCTTTGCGGAGGGTTACTGCAGAGGACGGTGCTGAGGGTTATTTCGTCAAAGTGATCAACTACCTCGGTGATGAGGGGTGGGTGGAGACCTGTCCCGATCTGATCTTCCGCCTTTTCAGAAACAGGAAGGAGTACAGGTTCCGAGGGGCTATCCACGAGCAGATCGTCGATGTGATTTTAGAGAAAAACCGCTCCGCCAGATATCTCATAGCTGAGGACATCGTCATTCTCCACTATGGCTATATGAACAGAGCGATCGCTGAAAAGGACAAAAAAAACAGAAATCTGGCGATACTCCAGCGAGAGGTGGAGGCAGATCCTGACAATCGTCTTCTCCGCTATCACTATGGTGTGGAGCTTTACAGGTCGGGGAGGTACAGAGAGGCTGCGGAGGAACTGGTCAAGGCAGCCAGCGGCATAGACCCGAGGACGATCTACCTGCCGAAGCTGCTTCGTTACCTCGTTTTGTCCTACCATGCCGCCGGAATGCGCGGAGAGGCCATGGATGTGGTCAGGCTGTGTCTGAGGCTGTATCCGGATTATGCAGATATCTACTACTACGGCGGCTTGATCAGCTATGAGGAAGGAAACTACAGCGATGCCTGGGACCTCTTGCAACAGGCGCTCTCCATGCCGGAGCAGCCTTTATACTATGCCTCTTTCAGCGGCGTCAGGGGCTTTCGAACCTGCTACCTGCTGGGGAAGATCGCGGAGACATTTTGCAATGAGGAGGAGGCGGTGCGCTACTATATCAAGGCGCTCAGGGATAAACCGGCATTTCTTCCTGCGCTGGAGAGCATCGTTCGTCTCCTGAGGCCGTGGGAGGATCCCGAATATGCAAGGGAGTGCCTTGATAAGCTCTGCGAATTCGGCGATGCTCAGGCCTACTTCTTGATGAGCAGGATCCTTTTCCGCCAGTCAGCCTTCAAGCTGGCGCTGGAGTATCTGGAGCGAGGTATGTGCTTGAATGAACCGCCTCCGGAGCTGCAGCTCTGGAGAGGGATCTGCCTTGCTCAGCAGGGCCGCTACCTGGAGGCCTTGCGCGCATTCGATAGCATCGAGCGAGGCCACCCGTTGTTTCCTGTGGCTAGGCTGAACAAAGCCCTCTGCTTTTGGTTTCAGGGAAACCGCCGCAGAGTCCAGGTTTATGTTGATGAGTTGTTGCAGCTTGGGCTCTCTCGGGATACCTGCGCTGTCTTGGGAATTCTCAAGGAATCCTTGAGGAAGCGGGGGAAGCCGCAGACTGTCGTGCTGGGGGAGGAGGGAATGGCGCTCTTCCTCGAGATCTTGGGGCGTACCCTTGATCTGAAGGAGAAGGAGAGGGCGCTCTCCCTCCTCAGGTGTCTGGCCCCGGAGTGTTTGGCTGCAAATACATTTGCTGTTGGGGAGTTGTTCTTGCGTTATGGCTACACAGAGGTTGCCAGAGAATACATAAGCATTTATCTGAATGGGCATCCGGATTGCGCTGCAGCCTGGTTTGCTTTAGCCGAAATCGAGCATAGGCTGGGGAATGACCTCGAGGCGGAAGGCCTTTACCGCAGGGCGCTGGCGCTGGATCCTTCTCAGCCGCGCTATTACCTCGGTTTGATGAAGCTGTATCAAGAGATGCGCTGCAGGCTCGAATCCTCGGTTCTGCAAAACCTGGTGGAGGGGGTTGCTGGGGAGGGATGAAGCCGACGATCGGTTTAGTGATGATCGTACGGGATGAAGAAGAGAATCTCACGGCGTGCCTCGAAAGCGTAAGAGGTGTTGTTGATGAGATCGTCATCGTTGATACAGGTTCTAGGGACAGGACGGTGGAGATCGCTCGGCGCTATACGGATTGCGTCTACAATTACCCTTGGGATGATGATTTCAGCGCTGCCCGCAACTACGCCATTGAGCGTTCGAGCTGCGATTGGCTCCTCTCCATGGATGCTGATGAGGAGCTCGGCGGCAGCTGCGGGGATCTGAGGACGCTGGTGGACGAAGCCGGGGGATATGAGGCCTTCTTCTTGCCTCTATATAATCAGGAAGCCTATTACCCCGGCGGCTATACGGTGTTTCCTGTTCTCAGGCTTTTTCGCAACCTCCCCGACTACCGCTTTCAGGGAAAGATCCATGAGCAGCTGATCGTGAAACGGCCGGAAGCTGTCGGCGTTGCCGAGCATCCGGTGATCTGGCATAAGCTCTCACCTCCTAAGAAACGCAACCAGAAAAGGGGGAGGAACCTGGCCCTGCTGCGGCGGGCTGTGCTGGAGGAACCCGACAACTGCTTTCTTCATTATTACCTTGGGGTGGAGTGGCTCGGCCTCGGCAGGCCAGATCTGGCGCTCTCTCACCTCCAAAATGCCAGATCGAATTTAAAGGAAGGCCACGTGCTCTTTCGCCTCCCAGCTGTGCGCAGCTTGGTTCAGTGCCTGAAGGCCTTGAAAATGGTCGATGAAGCCATCTGTGTCTGCATGGAGGAGGCAGCGAAGCACCCCGAGTGGCCTGACCTGTTTTTCGAAGGCGGGTTGCTCTTCGAAGAGATCGGAGAGTATGAGGTGGCGATAAGGTGGTTCAGGGAGGCAACGAATTGTGGCTGCCGACACCCTCTTTTCAGCTGTACCAACGGCGCCAGCGGTTTTTTGGCGTTCTACCACCTCGGCCGCTGCTACGAAAGGCTTGGAAACTTTGGAGAAGCGCGCCAGTGCTACGAGAAGGCCCTCTCAGTAAATCCGGAGTTCGTTTTGCCTCTATGCAGCCTCTTCTTGCTAGAGTTGGTGGATGTTGGGCCCGACAGGGCTTGGGAGCATCTCCTCGCCAAAGGCTATATGGAGAGGCCGTCTCATCTGGAGGTTCTTGCTGACCTCTTTTTTGAAGCTGGTTGCCCCGACCTGGCATCTGCCTGTCTGGAGAGGATGTCACCCGCAGGAGGCCGGGATAGCTTAGCGAGACTGAAGAAGGTGATAAAGTGCAGAATTTACGGCGGGAAGGCGGATGTCGCCCTGCAAGACATCGAACGCCTTCAGGGGGCGGATTCTCTCCGCGAAGGTCTGGAGGTTGACGAGATTGTCGCTCTGCTTCTTCAGGGTGAATGCGAGAGGGCGAAGAGGAGAGCTCTTTCTCTCTGGCGCCGCAGCCGTGGGGCGGGCTGGGCGTTGCTGAACCTTGTTGCTTTGGCAGGAGGCGGTTCGATATGCGGCTATCCTGAGAAAACCGCATACGGGGAAATGTTCAGCGCATTGCTTGCCGTGATCGAAGGGTGCCTGCGGTTCCGCTCAAACGCTGGTGGCTGTGAAGATTCATTGGCAGAGAGGTACCGAGGCCTTGCCCTGCTGGCGATGCAGTTGCTGAGCAGGTTTTCTCCTGAAGGGTCTCTGGCGCTATCCGAATACCTGGAGAAAAAATCGGCAGCGGTTTCGCGGCTGGCTGCTGTGAGATATGGCAAGGTCTGGGGTGAACTCGCATGAGGCCAGATCTCCCTCTCAGCCTGTGCATGATCGTCAGGGACGAGGAGCAGCGGCTGGCCTCCTGCCTCTCCAGCGTCCGTCCTCTTGTGAGAGAGATCGTTGTTGTCGACACCGGCTCCGCTGATCGGACGAAGGAGGTGGCGGCAGCTTTTGGGGCGCGCGTGTATGATTTCTGCTGGAATGACGATTTTGCGGCAGCCAGGAACTATGCCCTGGATTTGGCTACTGAAGAATGGGTCCTCGTCATGGATGCCGATGAGATCCTGGAACCGCTCAGGCCTGAGGATATGGCCAGGCTTCTCGCTGCAGATGGCATCGAAGGGTATTTCGTCACAGTACGCAGCTATTTAGATGCCCTCGGCTGTGAGGCCGTTGATGATGTCGTTGTGCGGTTGTTCAGGAATAAGCCCTTTTACCGCTTTGAGGGGGCGATTCACGAGCAGATCGCTGGGACGATCAAAAGGCATAACATGGGTAGGGGGTTGGCTCACTCACACCTGCTCATTCACCACATGGGCTATTTGAGCAGGGAGATCGAACGAAAAGAGAAGCGCAAACGCAATATCACGGTGATTGCCAAAGCGCTGGTCGGACATCCTTCCGATCCCTTTCTTCACTACAGTTTGGGCCTGGAATACCTTCTAGCTGGGCGGGCCGCCGAGGGGATCGATAGTCTGGAGAAGGCCCTGAGCCTGATGAAGGGGGATGAAGGTTATTGTCGCGATCTTTACGTAGCGCTCGGCTTGGCCTTGTTGAAGACGGGGAGTAAAGATGAGCTGGCGGAATTGCTGGGGAAAGCCTTCTCCCTCTACCCTGATGATCCGGAGCTGGCGCTGGTAAGGGGGTTGTTGCATTTTTCGGAGGGGAGGCACGATCGGGCGATAGACGACCTGCGCTTATGCATGGAAGAAAGGAGCGATGGAGCGCCGCGTTCTCTTGTATCCGCCTTGCTCGGAGAGGCCTACAGCGGTTTGGGCTGCTTTGAGGATGCGCTGCAGGAGTACTGTAGGGCTTTGAGAAGCAACCCGATGCAGCTTTACCCCCTCACCAGGATCCTGGGATTAGCCCGTTCGGAAGGGGTTGCCGTCGATTGGGGTTATCTGAGCGGTTTTGCCTCCCTGGAGGTGAAGCGGTGTCTCCGGGAACAGCTGGCCAGAATGGGGGAAGCCTCTCTCGCTGCTGTCCTTTCGCTCCTGATGGTTGTGGAAGTTTTGGATAAAAACGAAGAAGGCGGTCTCTTGCTGAAGGTGTCCCGGGAGCACCTCGATCTCCTGGCGGGATGCAGAGGTGGGGGTGCATCCTGGGACTATCTGGTTCTCGCTGCCAAGGAACTCGTGATAGCTGCTGAGGTGTCTCAGAGGTGGCCGCGTTTGGCACACGTCCTGGGTCTGGTATCCTGGAGCGGCGCCCGGAGGTTGGCGGTGGCTTCCCTGGAGATGGCTGTAAAGGCCATCGGATCTGCGTAGAACTGCTGGTTTTGGACGCTGTTGGATGTAGCTAGGAAAGGGGGTTGATCGCAGTGAAAAGGGTGTTGATCGCCAGCCCTGTGAGGCAGAGAGAGAATATCTTGAAGGAGTTTCTGTGGTCGTTAGACCAACTGGAAACCGATGGCCTCGAGGTGTGGTACGCCTTTATCGACGATTGCGAAGAGGAGAGCAGGTTGCTCAAGGAGTTTGCTGCCAGGAAAGACAGGGTGCGAATTATTCGAGGCGATGCCTCCGGATGCTACAGGCGTGACGAGACCACCCATCACTGGTCTGAAGAGTTGATCTGGAAGGTTGCTGAGTATAAGGATCGCCTCTTGGGTATGGCTCTCGAGCAAGGATTTGATTTTGTCTTTCTCGTAGACTCCGATCTTGTCCTTCATCCAAAGACCTTGAAACACCTTGTCGCGCTTGACAAGGACATAGTCTCCGAGGTCTATTTCACGAAGTGGATGCCCGAGATGCCCCCTATGCCGCAGGTATGGGTTGCCCATGATTACAGGCTTTACCATAGGCGCAGGGATGAGGAGGTAAGCAAGGAAGAAATTGCTAAGCGTACCCGAGAATTTCTGGAACTATTGAAAAAGCCGGGAACCTACCGCGTAGGAGGGCTGGGAGGATGTACCCTGATCAGCAGGGAGGCGATCTCACGGGGGGTTTCTTTCAAAGAGATCTACAACCTTGACCTGAAAGGGGAGGACCGGCACTTCTGTATCAGAGCAGCTGCGCTGGGCCTGGAGTTGTACGCCGACACCCATTATCCGCCTTATCACATCTACAGGGAGTCAGACCTCGATGGGCTTGAAGACTACAAAAGGCGGAACTTTTGGAAGGGTGTTGCGGTCTCGGCCAAAGTCCCTAGGATCACGCTGGGAATGCTGGTGAGAAACGAGGCCGACCGTTACCTGAGGCGAGTGCTGGAGCATGCCCGCCGCTACATCGACGATGCCGTTATTCTGGATGATGCCAGCACAGATGGTACTGTCGAGGTTTGCAGGGAAGCCCTGAGAGGAGTTCCTTTGACAATCGTTTCTAACAAGGAGCCGATGTTTCACAACGAGGTTGCGCTTCGCAAGCAGCTGTGGGAGCTTGTTGTGAGCACGAAGCCCCAGTGGATCCTGATCCTGGATGCAGACGAGATGTTTGAGGAGAGGGCTGTGTCTGAGATCAGAAGGCTTTTAGCGGATGCCAGCTTCGATGTTCTGGCCTTCCGGCTTTATGACATGTGGGATGAGCATAATTATCGGGATGACGAATTCTGGAGGGCGCATCTTTCCTACAGGCCGTTCATCGTCAGGTATATCCCAGGCTTTTGCTATGAGTGGAGAGAGACCCCGGTTCACTGCGGCCGCTTTCCGAAAAACATCACAGAGTTGAGGGCTGCTACGTCTGAGCTGAGGGTGAAGCACCTTGGGTGGATCAAACCGTCAGATCGTTTGGCGAAGTATCGCCGCTACAAGGAGGCGGATCCCTTCGGGAGGTATGGGAGCAGAGAACAGTATCTTTCGATCCTTGATCCAAAGCCGAAGCTGAGCCCGTGGTGCGAGGAGCCGCAGGGTTCTCACGGAGAGAAGGGCTGAGCGGTGATCTCTGATGGCGCACGGGAAACCGATGGTTTTGAGAGACCAGGTTTATAACGGCAGGTTTCTCCTCACCCAAACCGGCGACTTTCCCGATGGCTGGCTGAAGGTAGGAGGAGACGAGTCGACTGTTTGGGAATGGTGGGGAGTCCCCCCTGGCCGGCGGGCAGTGGTAATCCGCAATCCTTCCCAGCGGCCTGCCGGTATTTTTCAGCCTACTGATGTGGGCGTTTGTGCGGGAGAGCTTCAGCGCTGGAAGGTATCGGTTGAAATGAGTTCGGAGCCCCCAAGCGTGCCGGCATATCTCAAAATCTACTTTTTCACTTTTGACGGTAAGCCTGTCGGCATCAGCGCCTATGAACTGCATCCTGGAGCAACTCCGGAAAAATTTGGAAAGGTTTTTGCGACACCTTCTGATACAGAGGTCTTCTCCCTAGAAGTAGGCGTGGCAGGGGAGGGCGTGCTGTGGATACATTCTGTCGCTGCTTGCCGCCTCCACCCTTGCCGTGTGCTGCGGCTCGACTCCAAAGGGCGCCCTTTTGTCAATTCTGTTGAGACTATAGGGGAGATCCTGAAGCCTGTGCGCCTGGCGGAACCCCTCCCGGTCCACATTCAGGCTGATGTAAAAGCCGATCTGCGCGATCTCACCCCTCTCCGCGATGGCGTGCGCCTCTATGGGAGCAACGGCCTTCCGATAAACGCTGCTCCCAGCGGGGCGTTGCGTGTGGAGACCTCCGGGTGCGGCTTTCTGGAGTTCACCGAGGAGATGAGAGCCTTTTCTGATCCCTCTCCGACGTCCCCAAGGGATGTCTCAAGATACCGATATTACTCCTTTGCTGTGTTCAATGAAGGGCCTGCCAGAGCTTTTGTGGGAGTGGAGGTCAGCCCGGATGCGGTTCATTGGGTACAGGATTCCGCTCTCCACAGGGTCGATCCTGAGGGGATGGTTGTGGTGACCGGAACTCATTTTCTCCGCTATGTCAGGCTTCTGTGCAGCTCTGAGCTCTCATCTGACCTGAGGATCTGGTTCCAGGCTCAGGCTTGAGCTGCAGTTCTCTTGCTGGGAGGAGTTGCATAGATATGGATGAGAAGGGTGGGATCTTCTTGTCGCGTGAGAGCAGGAAGCGCCTGGAGTACCTTCTGGCGCACTACCTGGAGCTTCCCAAGGAGCTCGTGCTCGACCTGCCGCGGATCACCGTTGTGGGAGACATTCAGGTGTTCGTGGAGAACCACAAGGGGATCATCGAGTATACCCCTGAGAAGCTCAGGATCAGCACGAGCATCGGGGAGTTGCAGATCGAGGGGACGGGCCTCGCCCTGCGGTGCATACAGCCGGATGAGATCGGTGTCGATGGAAAGATCCGCGCTGTGATCCTTTTGGAGTAAAAGAGCCGGGAGGAGGCCAGAAAACTTGTTTTTGAGGAATTTTTGGGCTTACATCCTGGGCTATCTTGTTTTGGTCGTTAAGGGTGGACATCCTGAGCGCTTTATCAACCTGGCCTTGACGAGGGGGGTTGTCCTCTGGGACCTGGTGTGGCTTGACAGGGAGACGCTCCTTGTCAAGGTCTATGCCCAGTCTTTCCGCCCGCTGCGTCACATCGCCCGCCGAGCGAACTGCCGGATCAGGATCCGGGTGAAGCGCGGCCTTCCCTTTTACCTTCATCGGCTGCGTCGCCGTCGCATGTTGGTGGCTGGGGGGATCATCTTCTGCATCGCAGTCTATGCCCTGTGCTCGTTCGTTTGGACAGTGGACGTGGTGGGAGCAAGGCGGATTTCCCCGGAGGCTGTGAGGAGGATAGCAGCTGAGGCGGGGCTGCGCCCGGGGGTTTTGAAATGCCAAGTCGATGGAAATAATGTTGCTGAGCACCTTATGCAGCGGATACCGGATGCCGCTTTCGTCGAGGTCGATGTCAAGGGGCGCTCTGTGATCAGGATCGGGGAGAGGATGGTGCCCAAGAGCGATGCCAATCCTTGTCACATTATTGCTAAGAAGGATGGTGTGATAGAGAGCCTGCTGGTGCTCATGGGTTCCCCCCAGGTTAAGGAAGGGGATGTGGTAAAAAAGGGTGATGTGTTGATCTCCGGGATAATCACCCCACCTTCTGGCGCCAAATCCCAGGTGCGTTATGTGGCAGCGAAGGGGATAGTGCGCGCCCGCGTGTGGTACCGCAGTTACGGCGAAGCTCTGCGGTCCGAGATCAAAGCGACCTGCAAAACCAGATAAGCGAAGTGCAAAGGCAGAGGGGGGAGCGCGA
>JBNATO010000042.1:0-12156 GCA_049701555.1 Thermacetogeniaceae bacterium
TTGCCCCTGAGGGCACGCTCATCCCCAGGAGCGGGTAAGGGTCGGTTGTCGCCATCACCGCATCCTGCCGGGTATAGCCAGGTGTGTTGGCGTTAGAGACATTGTGGGTTGTCACATCCAGGGCACGCTGCTGAGCCTGCAGGCCGCGCCTGGCGATCTCCAGTCCGAAAAAGGTCGAGGTCAAGATCTCCTCTCCTCCTCACAGCTCGATTTCATACCTGCCTGCTGATGCGGGACAACCCGAGGGTCGGCTTTCTTCCCTTTCCCTGCGTTACATCGCTATCCGCATATGTTTTGCTTCCTGTTCTTTTCTCCAACAGAGTTGCCATAAAACTGACATAACTTTGAAACCTCTTCAATATCTCCGCATTCTCACAGTTGAGCTGCCTCAACTCCTCCACCATTTGAAAAAAGCGCTGAATGCGCTCGTTTCCACGCGGTGGCACTCCGGACGCCACCACAGGGGGCACCTGCTCTTCACTTTCCAATTCTCTCAGGCGAGCAAGAAGGGCTTCTTCCTCCGCGACGATCCGTTCGAGGCCTTTAGCCAATTCCTCACACTTTGGCCCAGCCAGCAAAATCCGCCGCTTTTCCCGAGCAAGCTCCACGAGCCTAGCGCACGCGGCCTCCGCTCTCTCGAGCTGTCGCTCCAGCAGCTCCTCCAATCCTTCGGAAGGCATCTTCCTTATGGCTGCTCCTCTCCATTCTTCGCCCTTCACGCCTCTTTCTCCCCAGCACCTTAGATCAGATCGTCCACAAGCCACCTTCCAAGCATCTTTTCTGCGACATCCTCAGCAGAGACTTTATACTCGCCTCGCTCAATTGCAGCTTTGATCTTCCTCACGCGGTCCTCACGCACATCAGGCAACTCCTTAGCGATCTCCCGCGCCTTCTGCAGGAGAGCGGCGTCCCCTGAAAACTCCGCTTTGTCTGTGCCCTTCTGCGCAGCTTTGGTGCTCTCCGCCTGACGCTTCTCTTCGATGTTCTTTGTTTTTTGAACCCCGTACTGGCGGAGCACCATTTGGATCTCCTGATTCGATATGATCAAAACAATCCCTCCCTATCCGCTTCAGCAGGCGTTCACACAGGGCTCAAGACCCCTCCAATTTATACATCGAGAGCCCTTTGCGAAAGCTTGAAGCCGAAATTTTTAAAAATTCTCCCTGAATGCCACACAATCTCCCTAACGCTTCGTTTTTCACGTGATTTTTGTTTTTTAAAACTTCCTCCTGGTCTTGCGGTACAACTCAGCCGTGAACATCCTCACCTGTCCTGAATCCCCAGCCGGTTGCCTCATCCCAGGCGTACCCCCTGGAACCTCACTTTTTTCCTCCTTTAAAGCAGCCTCCAGCGCAGCCCGGCAAGCGTCACAAAAGCGCCCCGTGGCGATCGGCCTGCCGCAGCGCTCACACTCGAGCAAAGGACTGCCCGAAGAAGCGACCAACCGGCCTGTGCGCAGAAATGAGATCACCTTGCTCTCCGGAACACCTGTAGCCTCGCTGATCTCCTGCACTGTCGCGCTGCCGTGCTCCTTCAGGAAGCTCTCCACCTTTTTAAACAACTCCTCCTCCTTTTCGATGCACTCCGGACAGAGATTGCGCGACACATAAGCGAAGAGCTTTCCACACTCAGGACAATTACGCAGTTCCATCCCTTTCCACCCCCTCCGCTCGCTGCCCAACCCAAAGCCCACAGAAAAAATATTCCTTCAAAAGTATAACAATCCTTCGCGAGCGCCAACAACTACTTTACCCAAGGAAAGCGGCGATCACGCCGACGAGAAAAATGCCATCGAAGATCCCTGCCCCACCGATGCTCACCATCTGAGCCTGAAGATCCCGGATTTTCCCCCAATTTAGGAGATCTGCTCCTATCAGGGTTCCCATCGAACCCGAGACATAGGCAACAGGCGCGGTCTGGCCATGAGGAGCCAGGATGAGAGCGGATGCAGCAGCCACGAGAGGCGGCATGAATGCAGGCATCACAATGCCTACTCCGGGCTGTGGCCGCGCCATCACCTTGGCAACGACGGTCACGATGGCCAGCGCCAGCAGCGTCGGCAGAAACGGCGCTCGACCGCTGAGCAGCAAATAGAGCGAGAAGAGAGTCGGCAATCCCGCCCCTCCCACATTGAAGCATATGACCTGCTCCTGAACAACCGGCGGGTAGTAAAAGAAGAGAAGGGGGAGAGGGAATATCTGACGCCTAGGTATATAGATCTGCCGCCTTGATAGCGGGATATTGATCATGCTCCCGATCACTGAAGCGGTCAGGAAGAGAAGGGCTCCTTGTGGTGAAAGCCCAAGGCGTGCAAAGGAAAAGGTGGCTACGTTCAAAAAGATCAAGAAGACGAGAAAGGGAAACAAGAGCAAGAGAAGTATAAACGGCATAACACTCCCTCCTAGGAATATCTATACCACATCTCTTACAACAGCAGCAGCCAGCGTGACGACATAGACAGATTCTATTCCGGCGCCCTTCAGCGTGTCACAGCACTCTCTGACAGTCGCCCCTGTCGTATAAACATCATCGACAAGCAGCACAGATTTGCCCTCTAACCGCGGAGCATCCTCCCCTGCGGCGAAGGCTCCCCTGAGGTTGGTGAGGCGGCTCTCACGCTTCAGGGTGGTCTGGCTTGGAGTCTCCCTGATGCGCCGGAGCGCACAAGCCGCCAAAGGGACTCCCAGGCATCTGGAGATCACGCCTGCAAGAAGTTCCGCCTGATCGAAACGGCGCTCCTGCGCCCTCGCCGGATGGAGGGGAACAGGAACGACGGCAGCGAACTCCTTGTAGGGATAGAGGTCGGCAACCAACGCAGCCATCACCTCACCCAAAGGGTACGCCAATTCCCGCCTCCCGCCGAACTTGAAGGCATGAAGAGCATACCGCACAGAGCCTTCGTAAGGCGCCACACTCCTCGCAAAGGCATAGGGTTGCCCCTCTGCTGAGCACTCCTGGCAGACTCCGGCTTCACCAAAATTCTTTCCAAAGCGCCCGCACAACCTGCAGATATCCATGCCTTCCCCCAGCTCTGACCATTCTCTCAGGCAGGAAAAGCACAGACGGCGGGGGTGACCATCTCTCCCGCAGAGTGGGCAAGAAGAAAATGGAACAAACAGGAGTTCCCTAATCGCGCTGATCAGCGCCTGGCGCCACACCCCTCTCCCTCCCCTGTTTTAGGATCTCTCTGAGCCTGAATTCATAGTCATCGAGGAGGTAGCCTTCTTCGAACGCCTCTTTGTTGAAAGAGCGGATCTCCATTAGAGCTTCCTCCATCTCTCTGGTGACGCTCCTGGCGACAAACCAAACTTCTCCAGTGGGATATTCCGGGCTGCGCCCACAGCGCCCCGCCATCTGAACGAGCGCTGCCCGGTCAAAGACAGAAGAGCGATCTGCTTCCAGGACGATGACGTGAACCCCAGGGACCGTTACGCCTCGCTCCATGATGGTTGTTGTGATGAAAACGGCAAACTCTCCCCTCAGAAAGCCATCTTTTTTCTTGTCACGCTGGAGGTCGCTGGCATGGCTCCATTGAATCCGCTCCGGCTGCAGCCCAGCAAGAGGCGGCTTTCCCGCTGCAGAGCGCAGAGCTTTTCCCACAGCTCTTGTCAGCTCAACAGTAGGCACAAAGACAAACACCTTGCCGCCATGCTTCTCAAGGATCGCTGCCAGTACCCCGAGGACTTCCTCGTGCAGCTCTATACCATATCTCGTCGTCTTGACAGGTGATACCTTCAAGAACCGGGGCTCAGGCAAGGGGAAGCCATGCGGACGAGCGGGTATCTTTATTATGTCAACTAATCTCTTTCCTTTATCCTCAAACATCCATCTGGCCGGAGTAGCGGTCAGGTAGACAAGTTTGCCCTCCGGGTGCATGGCCTTCCTCACAGCAAAGTGGAGCATTCGGCTTTCCGGATAGGGGTAGGCATCGCACTCATCAAGGACGACCAGGTCGAAGCAGCGGTAAAACCTCAAGGCCTGGTGAGCAGTAGCAACCACTACAGGGGCGTCCCCTGCCCTATTGCCGCAACCGCCATAGAGGGCCAGAACCCTCTTGCTCCCAAAGGCTTTTTCTAGGCGCGGAGCGATCTCCAAGACAACGTCCCTTCTCGGCGTAGCGAAAAGCACCTTTTCCCCGAAGCCCAATGCATACCCGATCAGCGGAAAGGATACCTCAGTCTTCCCCGCCCCACATGCCGCCCAGACCAAGCACGAGCTCCCCGCAGGGGAGTCCTCAGCGAAGCGCAGGAGAGCCTCCGCTGCCCTCTCCTGTGCCGGGGTAAGCTTGAGATCAAAGCGATACCCCTTCCAGGAACCAGCCCTTTTCAAACCTTCAGCAGGAGCGTTCGGTGCAGCCGAGGCCCCCTTGGAAACAACCCTGTCCCCCCAGGCAATAGGAGTGCATACTATATCCCAGCATTCGGCATCCCGCCCCTTCGGGATAGACAGCCCGAGCAAATGCCGCCACCCGGCGGCTTTTCGGGCATAGACACTTTCTCCTTCGACCGTAGCTGGAGCCGAAGCGGTATAGAGCGGAGTGCATAGGCTCATTCCGCCCATGATCCGGCAATCAGGGCATGTGGAGCAGAATCTGGTGCCGCACCCTCTACACTCCTGGAACTGCGGGACGCCCTCCCAACCGCACCTCTGACAGCGGGCGAGGTCCCCCTTGACCAATGCCAGGCCAGGCAAAATGGCTGCCCTTCCCGTGAGGCAGAGAGCCTGTAGAACCCTGAACAGGCGCCCTCTTGCCGATTCGCTCCCCAAACGCAGCATTCGCCCGATCTCCGCAGCGCTCAACAGCCGTCCCGTGAGAAGAGCCTCTATCTCCTCGAGTTCACCTTCGCTGGCAACTAAATCCATCTGCTCAACACAAAAAGAAACATCAGGAAGCGGGGGTACACTCTTTTGGGAATAGCGACGAAGAGAGGCGAGTTCCCGGAAGGAGGACTCCCGAAGCTTCTCCACAGGAAGCGAGCCTACAGCCTTGTTTGGATGAAGAAAGAACTCCTCTCTTAAGCGACGATAGACGCGGGAGGCAATACCGATAGGCAGAGGGCCGGTAAGGATAGAAAACCCGTCGCAGCCATAAACCTGACGGATGAAAGCGAAGTCAAAGGCCACCTCAGGTGAAAGAAAAACAAGATTAAACCCCTTGCCCCACGCTGCATACAAAGAAAAAAGCCCCAATGCCCCCTGCCGCCTCCCAAACTGAAATGAGCAACTTTCTTGCTATTCTCTTCCACATCTCCCTGAAGAATACCTGCATACCCAGAAAAAATTTTTGGATTCACCGGAAACACGCCCGCAGAGCGAGCTGGTCGCCCACACGGCTTCCACTCATGCGAGCGACACCTGCAGGAAGTTCCAGGACGCTCCTCGCTTGGCGGATTACAGGGCTTATCCGATTGGGTGGCATGGCCTCGATGATATGCACGATTCTCAGCCTATCATCGAGGAAAAGTGCATCAAAGGGGAAGGCCATAAAGAAAGAGTGAATGCTGTTACAAGGCCTCAACAGCAGGGCATGGCCGACAGGGAGAAAGGGCTTTCCGATCAACCCCTTCAAGCGGCTCCAGAAGCTAAAAGCGACATCCACCCTCTCGGCAAGCACGACACGGCGCGTCACATTATAGACCTCCACATCGACCCCTCCTACATAACCCGCATGATCTGGATAACTGCCGGGCCAAGCAAGACCACAAAGAGTGCAGGAAAGATAAAGAAGACGAGCGGAATCAGCATCTTTACCGGCGCCTTCATCGCCATCTCCTCTGCTCTCTGGCGCCTTTTGCGGCGCATCTGAGCTGCCTGCACCCGAAGGATATTCCCGATGCTCACCCCTAATTGATCGGCCTGTGTCAATGCCCCCACAAAAGCCTTCAGGTCATCAACACCTACCCGCTCCGCCATATCCTTAAAGGCCTCACGCCTCGGTTTGCCCAGCTTCATCTCGTGAAGCAGGCGACTGAACTCCTCAGCGAGAGCCCCCTTGAACCTCTCAGATACCTTTACCAACGCCATATCAAAGCCGAGGCCCGCCTCGACGCTGACCATCAACAGGTCCAAGGCATCGGGAAGGCTCCTCACCACTTCCTGGCGCCTCGCCTTAATCCTCGAGGATAGATAGACGTCTGGGAGCAACACCCCGAAAGCCAGCCCTAAAACGCCCGCCAGCATCGCCTCTCTCAAACCAGCGCCCGCAAGCCACCCCGCGGCAGCCGCCACGCACCCTCCAGAGGATGCCAAGAGCACCTGCAAAAGCCGGAATTCGGCTGGCCCCCAACCTCCCGGGCTTCCCGCGGCCTGCAGCCGCCGCTGAAAGCGCAGGCGCTTTTCTTCGCTCATTTTCCTCGAAACCAGAAGGGAGAGCTTCTTCCAAACCATCCTCCCAAGCCGCGAGGGAAGCGGCTGCTGCAGTTCCTCCCTGAGCCTCGCGCTCACTTTATACTGTCTGCCCAATGCAGCAAGCCGCTCGGCGATGAGCAACCTGTCTTCATAAACGGCAGCAAACAGCCCAGCAAAAAAGGCATAAGCGCTAAGAAACACCAGGATCAGGAAAGCAAACAGCATTCGGTCCCCACCCCAGCCCTCTTCATACACGGATATCAACGATCCGGCGGATGATCAGGATGCCTAAGACTTCGCCACCAGCCGCTCCTCCTAGAAGGGCGAGGCCAACAGGGTCTTTGAAGAGAATCCCCACATACGAGGGGTTGATCAAGAACATAACGAGCAACAGGGCCAGCGGCAGTATACCTATTATCAGCCCAGAGATCCTCCCCTGTGCCGTGAGGGTCCTGATCTCCCCCTTTATGCGCACCCTCTCCCTTATGGTTTCGGCGATGTTGTCGAGTATCTCAGCCAGGTTACCCCCGATCTGGCGCTGGATCAGCAGCGCAGTGAGCATAAGGTCGAGGTCATCGCTTCCCACACGGTGCGAAAGGTTGTTCAAAGCCGTCTCTACAGGGGTTCCCAATTGTATCTCCCTGAGAACGCGACCGAACTCGTCCGAGATCGGAGGCGGCATCTCCTTCGCCACCATCTCGATCGCCTGAAACAGGCTGTAACCTGCCCTCAGAGAGTTGGTCATCACAGCCAGGGAGTCAGCAAACTGTTCGTTAAACAGCTGCAGGCGCCTTTGGCGCTTCTGTTCCAAATAGGCCCATGGAGAAATCAGAAAAAATAAACCCCCCAGCAGCGCCAGGCTGAGGCGTGAAGTCAAAATCCAGAGGGCCAGAGGAGCCCCTACAACGAGCACCAGGCTAAGGAACAGAAACTCCTCCCCGCGCAGCGGGATGTCCCCCTGCACAAGCCTCTCTTCCAACCTTGCGCTCAGCTTCAGGGCAGCAAAAATGCGGCTGCAGCGCTTCAGCAAAGAGCGGCTGAGCATGCGCCTCTTTTCTCCTCTGAGCCTCTCGCCAGAAGCCTGCTGGTGCAGCGAGGTATAGCGCTTCAGACGAGTTCGAATCAGGCTCTTTTCCCCTGCCCAAAGCCCGGAAAGACCATCGGCGAACAAAAGGGTTGCTAAAAAAACTAAAACAGAAAAGGAATAGAGGAGAACCACAGCAGCCTTCATCCCGCTCACCTAAGCACTGTTTTTGAAAAAGATCTCATCAGGGAGCATGATCCCTGCTGCACGGATCTTGGGAAGGAATTTCGGCCTGATCCCTGTGCTCCTGAAATACCCCTTCACCTTCCCACCGACATCCGTTCCGGTCTGCTCAAAGACAAAGATGTCCTGCAAAACGATGGTATCCCCCTCCATTCCCACTACCTCCGTTATGTGGGTGATCTTTCTGCTTCCATCCCTCAGCCGGCTCTGATGCACGATCAGGTCGAGGGCAGAGGCGATCTGTTCCCTGATCGCCCGCACAGGAAGATCCATTCCAGCCATCAACACCATCGTCTCCAGCCTCGAGAGCATGTCCCTCGGTGAGTTGGCGTGGCCCGTCGTCAGAGAGCCGTCATGCCCTGTGTTCATCGCCTGAAGCATGTCCAGGGCTTCCCCCCCTCTGACCTCACCGACCACAATCCGCTCGGGACGCATGCGCAGGGCATTGCGAACGAGGTCCCGCATAGTCACTTCTCCCTTTCCTTCAATATTGGGGGGACGCGTCTCCAGGCGCACCCAATGCTCCTGCCGCAGCTGCAGCTCAGCTGCATCCTCAATAGTGATGATCCTCTCATGGTCGGGGATGAAGGATGAAAGCACGCCCAGAGTCGTGGTCTTCCCTGAACCCGTCCCTCCAGACACGATGATGTTCAGGCGTGCCTTGACACACGCCTCGAGAAACTTCGCCATCTCTGGGGTAAGCGTCCCAAACCGGATCAGGTCGGCAACCTTGAAGGGCTCGCGGCTGAACTTTCTGATCGTCAGGGTCGGGCCGTTCAAGGCAAGAGGGGGGATGATGGCGTTGACCCGAGACCCATCAGGGAGCCTGGCATCCACCATCGGCGATGATTCATCTATGCGCCGACCCAGCGGCGAAACGATCCTTTCGATAATGCGCAAAACATGGGCATCATCCCGAAACTGTACGTCCGTCTTCTCCAGAATGCCGTTTCTCTCCACATAGACCTGATAGGGGCCGTTCACCATGATCTCCGAGATGGTAGGGTCTCTGAGCAAGGGGGTGATTGGGCCGAAGTCGAAGACCTCATCCATAAGCTCCTGCAGCAAGCGCTGCCTGTCGGCTCCGCTGAGAGCGATCCCATTCTCCGACACGTAGCTCTCCATAACCCTCTCTATCAAGCTCCTGGCGTGTTCCCGAGTGCTCCGGTCATCCCCATCGCCGCCGGATGAGCGCAGCTCCTCCTCAAGCCCGGCCACAACCCGCTGGTGCAAGGCATGCTTCAGATCCCAAAAGTCGCTCCTCCTCGGCGCCGGTCGCCCAACCGCACCCTTTTGAGCATTCTCCTCAGAAAAGGAATTTGAACCGTGCAACCTTTCCAGCAGCGACACCTCAGATCACCCCTTATGTTAACTAAACAACCTCAGGAAGCCCTTCTTCTTTTCCCTGGCGTTCTGTAGCGCCCCGTTCTGAACGACCTGATATGCGAGCTGCCTCAGGCTCTCAGCCACCCTGCTCTGAGGTTCAGAGATGACAAACGGCCTGCCTTTATTGACTGAACCGACTACAACACGCCCATCGCTCGGTATCTGGCAGGTTATGGGAACGCCCAGGGCCTTCTCAACATCCTTCAAGCCGATCCCGATGTCAGGGGCAGATCGGTTCAGAACCGCCCTCACCTTGTCTTTGTGATGCAGCGACTCGAGCACCTCCAGCCCGAGCTTCAAGTTCTTCAATGTCGGCAGATCCGTAGATACCACCAGGAGGATCTTATGAGCGTAATCGAGGGCGACCATCCCCTGGTCAGTAAAGGAGCAGGGGGTGTCGATGATGACGTACTCATACCTCTCCTTCAAGATATTGATCACCTTCTCCACGAGCGGCGCCGAGACCAGCTCGGCAAACTCCGGTCGCAGAGGAGATGAGAGGAGGCGCACTCCAGAAGCATGCTTGATAAGGCATGATTCCAGAAGCTCCGCGTCGAGCTGGTTGAACTCCGAAGCCAGATCGGAAATCGTCCGGCGCGGGGTGAGGTTCAACATCACAGCCGCATCGCCAAACTGCAGGTCGAGGTCGACCAAGGCCACAGAAAAGCCAAACTCCTGAGCAAGGCATGCCGCCAAGTTCACCGCTAAGGTTGTCTTGCCAACTCCTCCCTTAGTGCTGAAGACGGTTATCACCTTTCCCTCACGCTGTTCCCCCTGATGGGGTTGTGCCCTAAGCTGCATCTGACGCTTTTTCTCCAGCTCATAGACCCTGCATATCGTGTTGATAAGCTCGTCGCTCGTAAAAGGCTTGACGATGTATTCCCTCGCCCCAGAGGCCATTGCCTTGCGCAGGTATTCCTGCTCCCCCTGAACTGACATGATGATGATCGCAACGCCGGGCACGCGGCAGGAGATGAGTTCGGTGGCGGCAATGCCATCCATCTTCGGCATATTGATGTCCATCAGAACAACATCCGGCTGGAGCTTCTCCGCTTTTTTGACAGCCTCTTCCCCATCTGTCGCAACCCCTATGACCTCGATGCGCGGCTCAAAATGAAGCAAGCACTTTATGTTTTCACAGGTTTCAGCCACATCGTCGACGATCATCACCCTGATCGGCCCCATCTCCATTCACCTCAGGACGCTTTTTCACTCACCAGAGTACCCACGCAGAAAATCTCCCAATTCAAAGGGCGGGCTAACAGCCTTCTCCCTATCCAGGGGCGACCTCAGGGCCAGCCTGATCTTCCCCTTCTCATCGGCCAGGATCAAAGGCTTGGCCTCATCCAGCGATACAGCGAGGGTGACAGTCTTGACCTCTGTCTTCATGTCCTTGCCCTGTTCTGCAACAACCTGGAGGTTCTTGCCGACTGCCAAAACCTCAACATCCTGCAGCGCCACAACAGCAAACGTCTTGGTCTCGCCGCCCGAAACGGGAATTTCCAGGGTTCCCAGGACATCCACATGGTCACCCGGTTTGATGTGCCAACCCACAGCGGTCACCTCGTCAACAGAGACGGAGACAGCGCGCTTCCCAGGCGGCACGGCATAGGAGAACCCCTCTCTCGCATCGCCCTGTTTCACAAGCCTGTCGAGCAGCACCTGCTCCCCAGCCACCAGGGGCTCCCGAGCAATTTTCCCAACAACGTCAGCTACCCTGCGGGCTGCATGAGGATGCACATAAGCAACAGGGAGCTTTTTCTGCTCCACCGCATCGCCGGTGATAAGAGTATTGGCCGGCAGAGACTTCTTTGCCACAACGACGCTAACCATTTCCGTTTCCCGGGGGCTTTCTGAAACCTTAGATAGATAAAGATGTCCCACAACGGCAGCAAGCGCCGCCAACACAAGCGAAAACACGATCATCAGCCTAGGTCGCCACAACGCCGCCCACCCCTATCTCACAAGCTTGACAACCTCAACTCCATAGTCCAGTGCATCTCCCGCTTCCCCGGGATAAACCGTTCGAACAAAGCGGCCGACAACATTGTTGTCACGTCCTCTTCCCTCAACACCCTCCAAGAAGAAAGCGGCAAACCCCCTGACCTCAACCTTTTTCTTATCACCAGATACGCCGAGGTATCTCACAACAGGGACGATCACAAGGCGAGGGCAGTCGCGCCGGAAGCTCTCAAAGGTGCAACCATCTTGGCACCGAGCGATGCGGCAGAGAACGCCGTCTGCCGTTGGGCCGGACATGTTGCCGGTCTCCACATCAATAACATCTCCAACCCTCACCATCGAGGAGCAACCGTTGATGACATTATCTCTATACTCACTCGCCCCATCTCCCTTGCCGCCGAGGTCGAGGGCACCGAACCATCCATACATGCGCCCGTCATCGCCAAGGGTCGCGCTCCCGCAGCCAGCCCCTTCCTTCAGCACATATTGGCGGCCAAAAACCAACTCCTGTTCTTCAATGCTGAAGGGGACGACGCCGCGCGCCCCCGCCAAGGGATAAACAGCGGCGGTGGCGGCAGCCCTGACCCTTCCCTTGACGATCCCCAAAGCCCTAGCAAAGATAAAATCCACCGCCCGGCGAGCCTCCACGGTAACGGAGCGGCAGTCAGGAGCGACCCCTATCCCCACTTCCTCTGGCCTGACCCCGTTGCTCTCTGCATATTCCTCAGCAACAGATGCTGCCCGCTGCGGGTCAACCGGAAGCTCTTGGGCGCCGGCGAGTGCCGCAGCGTCAGCGGCATTGGCGAGCCTCGTGCGGGTGAGGTAGAGGAGGCCGATATCAGTGACCATAGCGACAAAACCGAGTAGGACAAACATAGCTGCTGCGACCAGGACAACCACCGAACCCCTCTTGTCCTCAAATTTTATGTTAACTTTTTTCTCCGGCATCCCCCCGCCTCCCCTATTCTATGCGCATCACCGCCACAGCCTTCAACGGATAAGGGTTGGGGACAAGCTCCGCAATTACCGGAGCCACAAGAGCGACGCTGTAATCGACCTCGACGCGAAGCGGTTCGCCTCTCCCCCGCAGTCCGGCAGAAGACTCAGGGGGGTCGATGTCTACCTGGAGCTTATCGAGGTCGAGGCTCGCGGCGATCGATTTGACAGTGTTGATGATCTCTTCATCCGAACCC
>JBNATO010000043.1:0-12126 GCA_049701555.1 Thermacetogeniaceae bacterium
TGCAAGAAAAAATAAAAAGATGCCAGGATGCCCAAACTAGAAATGATAAGGAATTAGAGGGGATCTGTACGGAGATCTCTTTTCTTCAGGTTCAGTACGAAGCTTGTCTCGGCAAATTGGCTGAACTCCACGAGCGTGAAGTTTTTTGGATATCGGAACTCGAAAAGAAAAGAAGCCAGCTCAGCTTAAAAGAGGCTTATTACCACACTAAAGAGAAACGTTGCTCCAAGCTTAAGCAGATGGTCCTACAGCACCAGCAAGAAAAGCGCAATATTGAAGTACAGATGGAGCATCTTGAGGAACAAATGAAACAGATGGAGGCCAAAGCGGCGGAAATAGGCATTTGCCTCGACATGAACACTGAAGTAGCCGAATTGAGCCTTCAGGATGAAACTGAGTTAAAGAAGCAAATTGCAGAATTAAGAGAAAAACTGGAGTCACTGGGAGAAGTAAACCTGATGGCTCCTGCGGAGTTGAGAGAACTCGATGAAAGATATGGATTCTTAAAACAGCAGAAAGAAGATCTTGAGGAAGGCAAAAGAAAACTCGAGTGCATAGTTCGAGAAATGGATAGTATTGCGATTCGCCGGTTCTACAAAACCTATCAGGATGTTGGAAGACAATTTGCAGAGATTTACTCAACTTTGTGCGAGGGCGGAAAAGCGAAACTTGTCTTAACCGATGAGAAGGATATTCTAAAGACTGGCGTTGACATCGTGATCACGCCTAAAGGGAAGAAGCCGCGCCATCTTTCGCTGCTATCAGGAGGAGAAAAAGCGCTTGTTGGGATTTCATTTCTATTTGCACTGCTAAAGACACACGCAAGTCCTTTTTATTTGCTCGACGAAATCGATGCGTTTCTCGACGAAGCGAATCTTTCGCGTTTCGCTGAATTCCTAAGCGAAATAGGGAAGGAACATCAGCTGATACTTATTACTCACAGATATCCAACCATGCGGGTTGCCGATACCCTCTATGGGGTTACGATGGAAGAGCCGGGCGTTTCTAAGGTTGTTTCGGTCAGATTGAGCGATTGGGAATATTTAGATGAAAAAAGGACTACTGCCTCGTAGTTCTTGAGTGAAGGAAGAGGGTTCATATGGTTTCTTTTTTTTCGAAGTTAAAAGAGAGCCTTGTTAAAACGAGACAAGGATTTATCGAGAAGGTTTCTCAATTGATTGCAGTTCATGGCAGCATAAACGAAGAACTTTTTGAGGAGCTCGAAGAGGTTCTGATCCAGGCTGATGTGGGTGTAGCAGCTACACAGCAAATAATCGAAGATATTCGGCAATCAGTCAAGAAGAAAAAGATAAGCGATCCTTCAGAAGTAAAGAATTTGTTGCGCCAAAAGATGATTGAAATGCTAGGAGAACCGGTTCCCCTAAACCTGAGCGCCACTCCACCAACAGTGATTTTGGTCGTTGGTGTGAATGGTGTTGGAAAAACCACAACCATTGGGAAGCTGGCCAACCGCTTCCGAAAAGAAGGGAAAAAGGTTTTGATGGCAGCAGCTGACACCTTTCGTGCAGCTGCTATAGAACAGCTGGAAATCTGGAGTGAGCGCACGCACTCAGATCTGGTGAAGCACCAAGCGGGTTCTGACCCTGCCGCAGTGGTTTTTGACGCCCTTCAGGCAGCGCGCCGCAGAGGAAGCGACGTGGTTATAATTGATACAGCTGGCAGACTTCATACAAAAGCAAACCTAATGGAAGAGCTCCGCAAAATCAGAAGGGTCATAGAAAGAGAGTTGCCTGGTGCCCCGCATGAGGTGCTCTTGGTTGTCGATGCAACTACTGGGCAAAATGCTCTTCGCCAGGCGGAGTTGTTCAGAGATGCTGCTGGCGTCACTGGTATAGTCTTAACCAAACTAGATGGAACGGCAAAAGGCGGAATCGTTTTAGCGATCAAAGAGGAATTGAAGATTCCGGTTAAACTGGTGGGAATAGGAGAAAAAATGGATGATCTGAAAGAGTTTGACGGAAGCGAGTTTGTGGCAGCTTTATTCGGGGAGGATTGAGAAGGTGAGAGTAGGGATCATTGGAGGAACGGGGTTCTATCAACCCGGGCTGTTGACAGACGAGAAAGATGAGATTGTTCAAACTCCATATGGCAATGTTAATTTAAAGATTGGTTTGTACAAAGATAAGGAAGTGGTGTTCCTCGCCAGGCACGGTGTGGGGCACACAGTTCCGCCTCATCTCGTCAATTACAGGGCAAACATTTGGGCGCTTAAATCTTGCGGCGTAATAAAGGTTATTGCTACTGCTGCGGTAGGGTCGCTCAATGAGGATATGCATCCAGGAGAGCTGGTGCTAGTTGATCAGTTTATCGATTTCACGAAAAGCAGGCCACAGACTTTTTATGAGGGTGGAGAAGCTGGCGTATTGCATGTGGATATGACTCATCCCTATTGTCCCCAGCTGCGCTCGGAGATCTTCCAGATAGCAAAAAGCAATCAGATAAAGATTCACCGCTGTGGGACGTATGCCTGCACGGAGGGCCCTCGGTACGAAACGCCAGCTGAGATCAGGATGCTGCGCAAACTAGGAGGAGACGTCGTAGGGATGACATCTGTCCCAGAGGTGGTACTCGCCAGAGAGGCGTGCCTATGCTATGCGACAATAGCTCTTGTCACCAACTACGCTGCCGGAATATCTCCTCATCCTCTTTCCCATAGAGAGGTGCTTGAAGCCATGGAGAAGGCTCAAGAGCTTCTAAGGCGTTTGATCTTCTCAGTTGTAGAAAACATCAATGAAGAACGCAGATGCGGCTGCGCTTCAGCGGCGGATGAACTTGGAAGCTTAGGACAAAAGAAGGATTAGGCAGGGGAAGAGGGTATGCCAGAAGTCCTTGCTTGGGAAGACAATTGTCTGATAATTCTTGATCAAACCAAGCTGCCTCATGAGATCAGCTATGTCAAATGTAAGGACCACCGCGATGTGGCTGAAGCGATCCGGAGGTTGCAGGTGCGGGGGGCTCCCGCCATAGGGATCGCTGCGGCCTTCGGGTATGCCTTGGCAGCTTTCAATTTTTCTCATGAAAATGGCGGAAGTATTTCTGATCAGCTTTCCAAAGCAGCAACGGAACTGAAAGCGGCGCGGCCGACTGCTGTAAACCTGATGTGGGCAGTGGAGAGAATGGAGAATAGATATCGCCAGGTGATGAATTCTTCGCTCGATGATATCAGAAAAGCTCTGCTCGAGGAAGCTCTGGAAATCTTTGAGGAAGAGAAGCTTCGCAACAAAAGGATAAGCGATTTTGGCGCAGAGCTTATTCCTGAGGAAGCTAGGATCCTCACATATTGCAACACCGGAGCATTGGCTACAGGAGGGATCGGCACGGCGCTTGGCATTATCGTGAGGGCACACCAATTAGGGAAGAAGATACATGTATATGTATCCGAGACAAGGCCTGTTCTCCAGGGTGCGCGCCTTACAGCATGGGAGTTACACCATATGGGGGTTCCCTACACCCTCGTCACCGATAATATGGCCGGCTATCTTTTTAGCAGACAACAGGTCGATCTGGTGATCGTCGGTGCAGACCGTATTGTAGCCAATGGCGATTTTGCCAATAAGATAGGAACCTATGGCCTTGCTGTGCTTGCCTCCTATCATAAGGTACCATTTTACGTGGCTGCTCCTATCAGCACTTTTGATCTTACCCTCGCCACAGGGGAACAAATACCCGTTGAGATGCGGGATCCTGAAGAGGTGAGAAGAATTGGCGGAGTGCTGCTCACCCTTGCTGATTCGCCTGTACTAAATCCCTCTTTTGATGTCACTCCTTATCATTTTGTTACGGCATATATTACAGATCGCGGTATTCTGAAGCCGCCTTTTAACAGCTTGTTTAAAAATCTGGATTGAGGGGGGAGAACAGGTCGTTGTATTCGAATGCGGCTGCTGAAGAGATTATTAAAATTGGACAAGCTCTGCTCCGAGAAGGGCTTGTGGTGGGTACTGCGGGCAACATCAGTGTTCGCGATCGCGATTCAAAAGGCATTTTGATAACACCAAGCGGCATCCCTTATCCTGAGTTGACCCCTGAGGATCTCGTGTTAGTAGATGAATTCGGAAAGCCTCTGGCTGGGAAGCTTCGGCCTTCGTCAGAAGTTTTTCTTCATTCAGCTATATACCGCAGCAGAAAGGATGTTAACGCTATAATCCACACCCATAGCCCATATGCGTCAGTTTTTGCTGTCAACAGAAGTGAGATACCGCCTGTGTTAGATGAAATGGCGCAGCTGATCGGAGGTTCCGTTCAGGTGGCGAGATATGCTTTCCCTGGAACAAAGGAATTAGCTGAGTATGCCGTCTCTGCTCTTCAGAACAGACAGGCGGTCCTCTTAGCCAATCACGGCATGGTTGGTGTAGGCAGAGATCTCAACGAGGCGATGGTCGTATGCAAAGCAGTAGAAAAAGCAGCTCAGGTTTATCTTCTAGCAAAAATATCAGGAAATCCTTATATATTTAGTGATGAGGAAGTGGAGGAGCTTCGAAGCAGATTTATAAGGTGTTATGGACAAAGAGCAGAAAGAAAGGAGATTTAAGAGATGAACATATTGATCAAGAACTGCTATATTTTCTTGGGTGATTCTGAGACACCCATCGTTCAGGGAGATGTCGCCATAGAGGGTAACACCATCGTAAAAGTAGGAAATGAGGGATCAATATCTCAAAACTGGCAGCCAGAGAAGGTCATTGATGGAAGCAACTATCTCTGCTTGCCCGGCTTCATCAACTGTCATACTCATGCGGCGATGACTTTGCTCAGGAGCTATGCCGATGATCTACCCCTTATGGATTGGCTTGAGAAAAAGATTTGGCCGATAGAAAACCGATTGAAGGGAGAAGACGTTTATTGGGGCTCACTCTTAGCGATGGTGGAGATGATCAAATCAGGGACTACCACATTTAACGACATGTATTTTTTTATGGATGAAGTAGCCCAAGCCGCCAAAGATATAGGAATAAGAGCATGCTTGTCCCGCGGACTTATAGGGATAGGTGGGAGTGCTGAAGTCGGAATTGAAGAAAGCAAAGAATTGTTCGAGAAATGGCAGGGAGGGGCTGAGGGAAGGATTCGTGTCTGGTTCGGCCCACATGCGCCTTATACGTGTCCTCCAGAATATCTGAAGAGAGTGGTGGCTTTAGCAAAAGAATACCGAACAGGGATACACATCCATGTTGCAGAAACACGAGATGAGGTCAGGATTATCAGAGAGCAATATTCCAAAACACCTGTGGCTTATCTTGATGATTTGGGTGTTTTTGAGCTCCCCGTAGTAGCCGCTCATTGTGTACACCTTACAGACGAAGATATTTCTATCCTTGCTAGGAGGAAAGTAGCAGTTGCTCATAACCCTGAAAGCAACATGAAACTAGCAAGCGGTATCGCTCCGATTGCCAGACTGAGAATGGCAGGGGTAACTGTAGGCATCGGAACAGATGGCACTGCCAGCAATAATAATTTAGACATGTTTGGCGAAATGCGTACTGCGGCGTTAGTGCAAAAGGCCTTTAATGAAAACCCTTCAGTGTTGCCGGCACTTGATGTGCTTAAAATGGCCACAAGTGAGGGAGCTAAGGCTCTTGGCATGGGTGATGTGATAGGTTCGCTCAAACCAGGCTATAAAGCCGATCTCATCCTCGTGAACATTCATAAACCCCATTTCTACCCCAGACACAACCTCGTAGCGCATGTTGTCTACGCTGCTGAAGCAGGTGATGTGGATGCGGTCATTATAGATGGTAAGATTATCATGGAAGACCGCAGAATCTTAACGATAGATGAGGAAAGGGTATTGGAAGAAGTGGCGAGATGTTCTCATAGATTGACATCTGGTGTGGAGTAGTTCTAGGGGTTTTATTTGACACCTCTTGTTATTTGATATAGAATATGTTAAGGCTTACTCCTTGACAGAGTAGGTGGAACATAATGCTGCTTGATAAAGCAGGAAGAATAGTGTTATTGTATGATATTTATGGAAACCTTTTAACCCCGAAACAGCGGGATGTGATACGTCTATATTACGAAGAAGATCTTTCCTTAGGAGAGATTGCAGAGGAATTGAAGATCAGCCGACAGGCTGTCTATGATATCCTTAAGCGTTCTGAACAGGCCTTGGAGAGATACGAGGAGAAGCTCGGGTTGCTCGAGAGGAATTCCCTCAAGGAAACCCTGGAGACTGATTCAGAGTGAAATGAGAGTGGTGATTTTTCTTGCTTTTCGAAGGCTTGGCTGAAAAGCTCCAGAGTGCCTTTAAGAAACTGCGCGGCAAAGGAAAATTAACCGAAAATGATATCAACGAAGCGATGCGTGAGGTCCGCTTGGCTCTTCTGGAAGCGGATGTAAGCCTCTCTGTGGTAAAGGAGTTTACCCGGCGTCTAAAAGAGCGCTGTCTAGGAGCGGAAGTATTGGAGAGCCTCACGCCAGCTCAACAGGTCATAAAGATTGTAAATGATGAGCTCACCTCATTGATGGGTGAAAAGGCAAGCAAGATCAACTTCAATCCAGCTGGTATTACCATAGTCATGCTTGTAGGGCTCCAGGGCAGTGGAAAGACCACAACTGCAGGAAAGCTTGCGCTGTGGCTCAGAAAACAAGGAAAACATCCCCTTTTGGTTGGGGTAGATGTATACCGACCCGCAGCAATAAAACAACTAGAGGTTCTTGCCAAACAGATCAACGTGCCATTCTTCAGTAGCAGCGAAGAAGCAGATCCAGTGAAAATAGCTCAAGCCTCTCTGGACTATGCGAAGGCGCAAGGCAGCGACTTGGTCATCGTTGATACAGCTGGAAGATTACACATTGATCAGGAAATGATGGATGAACTAAAGCGGCTAAAGGATGTGCTGAAGCCTCAGGAAATCCTCCTGGTAGTAGATGCTATGACAGGGCAAGACGCTGTGAATGTCGCTGAAAGCTTTCATAAGGAGCTGGGATTGAGCGGGATAATCCTTACAAAACTCGATGGCGATACAAGGGGTGGAGCTGCTCTCTCCGTAAAAGCAGTAACAGGTTGCCCTATCAAGTTCGTTGGAACAGGTGAAAAGCTAGATGCTCTCGAGCAGTTTTATCCTGACAGAATGGCATCTCGTATACTCGGAATGGGTGATGTATTGAGCCTGATTGAAAAGGCTCAATCGGCGTTTGACCAGCAGAAGGCCAAGGAGCTTGAAAAAAAGCTTCGGAGGCAGGAGTTCACCCTTGAGGATTTTGTAGAGCAACTGAAGCAAGTAAGGGCAATGGGGCCCTTGGAACAAATCTTGAGTATGATACCTGGCTTAGGAGGAGCTAAACAACTCAAAAAACTCCAAGAGGAGCTGGATGAAAAAGAACTTGTCCGCATTGAAGCGATCATCAATTCCATGACCCCTGAGGAGAGGAGAAATCCAGCAATAATAAATGGGAGTAGACGGAGGCGAATAGCAAGAGGAAGCGGAACAAGCGTTCAGGATGTTAATCGTTTACTCAAACAGTTTGAGCAGACGCGCAAACTGATGAAGCAGTTAACTGAAGCAACCAGCGGGAAAAACGTTCGCAAACTTAAATCTTTTAGGTTGCCTTTTTAGTTCTCATCAATTGGCTTGATTGAAAAATTTAGAATTTAGATTAAAACATAAAAAAACCAATAAAATTAAGGATAGGAGGAATGTAAACATTGGCAGTAAGGATTAGGTTAAAAAGGATTGGGGCAAAGAAAAAGCCGGCATACAGGGTGGTTGTGGCAGATTCGCGGTCACCGCGTGATGGCAGGTTTATCGAGGAATTGGGATATTACCAACCCACTGCTGACCCAGAAATTATCAAAATAGATGAGGAGAAAACGCTCCTCTGGCTCTCCCGCGGTGCACAACCATCCGATACAGTCAGAGCTCTTCTCAAAAAAGTTGGAATTTGGGATAAGCGCCAGGCTCAGTCAAAGAACGATTCTGTAACGGAATAGTACACCCCAGGTAGAGGGGATGATAGAAAGTGAAAGAATTGGTAGAGGTTCTTGCGAAGTTTCTAGTCGATAAACCGGATGAAGTAGAGGTAAGAGAATTTCAGGATGACAAAGGGGTTGTAGTTGAGTTAAAGGTAGCCCCCGAAGATATGGGGAGAGTTATAGGAAGGCAGGGCAAAGTTGCAAGGGCGATTCGCGCCTTGGCTAAAGCTAAGGCTGCCAAGGTTGGAACCAAGGTGCTAGTGGAGATTGTTTCTTAAAGTAAGTATGTTAGCGGGCGGGAAGAGGATATGCATGAGAAGAAATACATCACTGTAGGACAAATCAGCAAACCGTACGGAGTCCGAGGGGAAGTTAAGGTAGTACCTTATACCGACTTCCCCGAACGCTTCCGAACGACGAAACGGCTGTTTGTATTAGTTAATGACAACATGATGGAAAAAGAAGTAGAAAGGGCAAGGGTTTACGAAAAGCGGATCATCATAAAACTCGCAGGCATCAATACCCCGGAAGAAGCGAGCAAGTTCCGGGGTGCTTTGCTTCAAATACCGGTGGAGGAAGTGAGAGAATTACCCGAAGGCTCTTACTACTACTTCCAGATCATAGGTCTTAATGTATACACTCTTGAAGGAAAACCAATTGGAACCATCGAGGAAATATTGAATACTGGAAGCAACGATGTCTATTTGGTCAGAGACCGACGAAGCAAGAAAGAGGTATTGCTGCCTGCAATCAAAGATGTTGTCAAGAAAATAGATCTTGAAGAAAAGAGCATGTTTGTTGACCTCCTTCCAGGTCTCCTTGAGGAGTGAAAGAATGACTTTCACAGTCATAACAATTTTTCCCGAAATGTTCACTTCCCCGCTCCAGACTAGCATCCTAAAGCGTGCTCAAGAACTGGAGTTGATAAAAGTCAACGTAGTCGACCTCAGAAACTATTCGCAGAACAAACACCGGAAGGTCGATGACTACCCCTATGGAGGGGGAGCGGGGATGGTGATGAAGCCAGAGCCTTTTTTTTCTTGCATAGAAGATATTGCCAGAAACAAAAAAGTGCATACTGTTCTCCTATCTCCTCAGGGAAAAGTCTTTAATCAAAAGAAGGCTCAAGAATTGGCCAAGCATGAGGAAATTATCCTCATCTGCGGGCATTATGAAGGCATCGATGAAAGGGTTACATCCCTTGCCACTGAAGAAATCTCAATCGGTGATTTTATTTTGACTGGAGGAGAGCTGGCAGCCCTGATCATAATTGACAGTGTTGCAAGATTAATTCCAGGTGTCGTGGGAACTGTTACTTCTCTTGAAGAGGAATCTTTTGCGTTAGGAATATTGGAGTATCCTCAGTACACTCGCCCTCGGTCTTTTAGAGGAATGGATGTTCCTGAAATCCTTTTAAGCGGGGATCACCAAGCAATAGCCCGGTGGCGGCGTTCCCAAGCTGTGATAAGGACATTTCTTAGGCGTCCCGAACTGCTCCGTGAGGGAAGCTGGGATGAGGGCGACAGGAAAACAATCACTGAGTTTTTTTTAACAGAATGAACCTCGATGGTTCTAATTGTAGTTGCGAATTCGTTGTGATCTGCTGGAGGCTATGCTATAATTAACGGCAGTGCGAGTGCTCATTGAGATAAATTGTCAGTTGAGGAGGCATGTTGATCATGGACTTGCTGAAGGCGGTTGAGCAAGAATACATGAAAAAGGATATTCCACCTTTTCGCCCAGGAGATACCGTGAGGGTCCATGTAAAGGTTATCGAGGGAAACCGCGAAAGAACTCAGGTATTTGAAGGAATTGTGATACGTAGAAGAGGAAGCGGGTTGAACGAAACATTCACAGTGCGCCGAGTGTCTTATGGTGTTGGCGTTGAGCGGACATTTCCTGTCCATTCGCCTCGTCTAGAAAAGATTGAGATTGTCCGTAGAGGAAAGGTGAGGCGAGCGAGGCTTTATTACCTCAGAGATAGGATGGGCAAAGCGGCACGCATTAAAGAAAGGAAGTAGGGAAGGTATTTGGGCTGGGAGCAAGAAAGAGAAAACCTGTCGCTATGGCGGGAGATTCTGGAGTCGGTTGTTCTTGCTGTTGTCCTGGCTGCCATTATAAGGATCTGGTTGTTTGAACCCTTTTATATCCCATCGCCTTCCATGCAGCCGACTTTGTATCCACATGACAGGATTATAGTTAATAAAGCCGCATACAGATTTCATTCTCCCAAACGGGGAGACATTGTGGTTTTTAAGTTCCCGTTGGATCCATCCCGAGCTCTCATTAAAAGAATAATTGCCCTTGAAGGAGAAACCATTGAGGTAAAAGAGGGTTATGTTTATATAAATGGAAGGAGACTAGAGGAGCCTTATATCGTCCATGAGCTGACACCCAACTATGGCCCTTATAGGGTACCCAAAGGTTACTACTTTGTTATGGGGGACAACAGGAACAACAGCGAGGATAGCCGAATGTGGGGCCCTTTAGCCAAAAAATATATAATCGGGAAGGCTGTGCTTATCTATTGGCCTCCTGAGCGCATGGGACTGTTAAAATGAATAATCGATCGGGCATCCTCCTGGCGCTTGGACCCAAGAAAAAAGAACTGATTTTAAAGGCTTTAAAAGTAGTCGATATAGTATTTGAAATAATAGATGCCCGCTGCCCTGAGAGTTCCCGAAGTCCAGCGATCGAACAGTTGGTCAAGAACAAGCGGCGTTTTTTAGTGCTGAATAAAGCTGATCTTGCGGATCCTGATGCGACTGCCAGATGGTTAAAATATTACAGAAAGGCCGGTGTAACTGTTGCAGCCGTTGATTCTCAAAGAGGAGAGGGCTTCGAAGAGCTGTGGAAGGATCTGGAGATATACGAGGAAGAGATCAGACATCAATTGTTGAAGAAAGGTCGAAGAGAAAGGGAACTCAGGGCAGCTGTGGTAGGCATTCCCAATACCGGTAAATCCAGCTTCTTAAACAGGTTGGTAGGAAGAAAGACAACTGCGACAGGAGACCGACCAGGAATAACCAAAGGTCCCCAGTGGGTCCATTCGAAAGGGAGGATATCAGTCCTCGATACACCAGGGGTTTTGCCCCCGAGTGTGAAGAGGGAAGAGCTCTTTAAGCTGGTTTTAATAGGCGCTGTAGACTACGACAGCTGTGATTTGGTAGAATGTGGCGAAAAAATCCTAGAGTTTTTGAAAGAAAGATACCCTGAAAGCATACAAAAAGCTTTGGGGATATCGGAGTTGCAAGCTTTAAACCTTGCAGTTGTAGCCGAAGCAAAGAACTTTCTTTTGCCTGAGGGAACACCTGATCTCAACAGAACAGCAGTCTTTTTGTTGAAACAGCTAAGGCTTGGCAGACTCGGACGAATCACTTATGAATTGCCATCCTTAGAATGAAAAATAGATCTTCATGCGATTTTAAAAACCGTGAAGATCTATTTTTTTAAATTTTTTACTACAAAACAAAGGAATCAATGATGGCGTCGAGGAAAAGAAACAGTGAACTTATGGGTTTAGATCAAAAAGAATATGAACGCTTGATGGAAATGCACAAATTTGAGAGAAAATTATGGGAAAGCGGTGCTTCTTTGATCGCAGGGGTAGACGAGGCAGGCCGTGGGCCGCTCGCTGGGCCTGTTGTAGCAGCAGCTGTCGTGATCAAAGAAGAGCTCTTGCTTCCGGGGTTGAACGACAGCAAGCTAGTTACGCCTGCGCTCCGCTCAGTTTTGGCTCAGGAGATAAAAAGGAGAGCAGAATGCTGGGCAGTTGGAATAGTGCCAGTCGGCTGGATCGATAAATACAACATTCATGAGGCTTCCCTCCTAGCTATGAAAAAAGCCCTAGAACAGCTCAGCATACAGCCAGACCATGTGCTTATTGATGGAAGATGGCCGATTAGAGACCTTGCTCTAAAGCAAACACCCATAGTCAAAGGAGATGCTCAGAGTGCAGCGATAGCGGCGGCTTCAATTCTGGCAAAAACGACAAGAGATGCCATAATGTCATATTATGGATTGCTTTTTCCTAAGTATGGGTTTGAACACAACAAAGGCTATCCTACTCCTGCTCATTTAGAGGCTATTGCCAAATATGGCCCCTGTTGTCTGCATCGCAAGACCTTCCGGGGGGTAAAGAAGAACAGCGGTGAATATCAAGATCGAAGGATTGCCGGAAAAGTTCTTGTTGG
>JBNATO010000044.1:0-12108 GCA_049701555.1 Thermacetogeniaceae bacterium
GCAATGAGCTGATGAGCTTCATCGATCAGGCGGGAGGGGTGCTGGCTTTCGAGGAATTCAACTACATCTACTGGCCTCCTCTCGATCCAGAGCAGCCCTTCAGGAGCCTCGCACGGAAGGTGCTCTCGCACTTCGACTATAAACCGCTGGAGGAGCGCATCAGAGTCGTCCGGGAGCTGGCTGAGAAGTATCGTGTGGATGGGATCATCCACTTCTCCCATCACGGCTGCCGCCAGTCCACAGGGGGCTCCCTGATCCTGAAGGATGCCCTGCAGGAGGCGGGATGGCCTTTTTTAAACCTGGACGGGGATTGCCTTGATGGCAGGAGCGAGACCAGCGGCCGGATGCTGACGCGCCTCCAGGCATTCTTGGAGATCCTGGAGCAGAGGAAAGAGGGGTGCTTGGTGTGATCACAGCGGGGATCGATGTCGGTTCTCTATCCACAGATGCCGTCTTGCTGGAGGACGGAAGGGTGCTCGCCTACAGCATCGTCAACACCGGTTCCCAGGCGCAGGCAGCAGCCGAGCGCGCCTTCGAGGAGGTCCTGGAAAAGGCTGGGGTGAAGCGCTCCGATGTGGAGTGCGTCGTGGCGACAGGCTACGGGAGGATGAGCGTTCCCTTCGCCGATGCTCAGGTCACGGAGATCTCCTGCCATGCCTGCGGCTCGGCATTCCTCGACCCTGAGGCCAGGACTGTCATCGACATCGGCGGGCAGGACAGCAAGGTGATCAGGCTAGGCCCTGGGGGGAGCGTGGTCGACTTCCTGATGAACGACAAGTGCGCGGCGGGCACGGGGCGCTTCCTGGAGGTTATGGCCGATAGGCTGGAGCTATCAGTCGCTGCTCTCGGTGACGAGGATTTCCGGGCGGAGCGAGCGGCTGAGATCAGCAGCATGTGCACCGTGTTTGCAGAGTCCGAGGTCGTCTCTTTGATCGCCCAGGGTGTCCCGCGCTGCGAGATAGTCCGCGGCCTTCACCGCTCGATCGCCGAGAGGACGGCTGGAATGGCCAACCGCCTCGGAGTTGTGCCGAAGGTGATGATGACGGGTGGCGTGGCCAAGAACAAAGGGGTCGTCCGGGCGCTCTCGGAGAAGCTCGGCGTGGAAATCGTCGTTCCTCAGGAGCCGCAGATCGTCGGAGCGCTGGGTGCCGCCATGATCGCCAGGAAGAGGGTTGCGGAGAAGAGGAGCTGATTCGGCTGCCTGGACGCTGCTCCCCTGTTGTGATAGAATCTTGATGGGAGCGGATTGTGCCTGGTGGTGCGCCCGGACTTCAAATCCGGCGAGAGGCATGACGAGTGTCTCTGGTGGGTTCGATTCCCACACGCTCCCGCCATTTTTTGTTTTTTGGACGATGCTCGAGGGTGAACTGGCGCAGGCCGGGAGAGCTCATCTGAGGGGCGGATCGCCATGAGGCTCGCTTTCAAACACCGCAAGTATCTGGTTTTCGGCGTGGTTTCTCTCGCCCTTTTCATGTCCTCGGTCGACTCCACCATTGTGGCCACTGCTCTGCCTGCCATCGAACGGGGTCTCAGGGCAAACCTTAGCTGGACGGGATGGGTGATCACAGCCTACCAGCTGATGACCCTGACGGCGATGCCTCTTATGGGGCGCATAAGCGATGAGTGGGGCCGCAAAAGGGTGTTTATCGCCTGTGTTGCTGTCTTCACCCTGAGCTCCTTCCTCTGTGCGCTTTCCCCTAACATCTACATCTTGATCCTCTCCCGTTTCCTGCAGGCGATGGGCGGAAGCGGCTTTATGCCCTCAGCGACGGGGATCGTGGGGGAGCTCTTCGAGGAAAACCGCGCCCAAGCCATCGGCCTCTTTACCAGCATCTTCCCGCTAGGGGGGCTGATCGGGCCTGCCCTCGGGGGGTGGCTCCTGGATGTCTCCGGCTGGAAGGCGATCTTCTTGGTTAATGTTCCCATCGGCTGCTTGGTGATGCTCTTGGCTCAGCTCTTGCTCGATCCCGATCGCCTGGCTCGCAGGACTGAGGTGGATTTCCTCGGGGCGGCCCTCTTCGCCGGGATGATGCTGAACATCATGTACTTCATGACACGGCTTGGCGAACAGCCGGGAGCGCTGCTCTCGTGGCACACCTTGTTTTGGCCTGTGGCAGCCGTTCTCTTTTTGGCCCTGTTCATCTATCGGGAGAGCACCGCGAGGGCTCCCATTCTGGAGCTTGCGCTTTTAAAGACCCCGGCTTTTGCTGTGGTCAACCTTCTCAACCTGGTCTACGGCGCCTGTGTCTTCGGCCTGATGGCCTTTATCCCTTATTTCGGGCAGGTGGCCTACGGCATGTCCAACCTGGTCAGCGGCAGCCTCCTCACAGCCCGGGCCTTGGGGATGATGGGGATGTCGGCCGTGACCAGCATGCTGCTCGACCGCACCGGTTACCGGCTGCCGATGGCAGCAGGGTTCCTGATCCTGTCTCTGACGGCGATGGGGCTTAATCCCTTCTGGAGGCCGCATGCCGTCTTCGGGCGGCAGATCCCGGTCTTCTGGTGGCTCGCCCTTCTGGTTTTCCTCTCAGGGGTTGGGGTGGGGATGGCCAGCCCGTCCTCCAACAACGCCGCTCTTGAGCTGATGCCGGAAAAGATCAGCGCCATCGCCGGCCTCAGGGGGATGTTCCGGCAGAGCGGCGGGGTCATCGGAACAGCGGGGATCGTCCTTGTCCTCTCCCGCTACCCGGACAAGCTGGACGGCTTTCGGGCCGTCTTCCTCGGTGCCGGCATCCTGCTCATGCTGGCAATACCGCTGATCCGGCTTGTGCCCGAGAGCTCCAAAACGCTGCGGCCAAGGGGCGAGGGCTTCGAGGCCTAGGGCTTTTTTATTTTTAAGGCTCGTCAGCCGGTCATCTTTGCCGTTGCCCTGCGTAAGATAGAGGGGTGAAGGCTGGAAGCCTCGCGGCGTGTTCGCCAGTTTTGGAAAGGGGTTGATGGCAGATGGCGGAGCTCAGGAGCGACGGGCAACAGGATGCGGGGGTGGCTTTGAAGCCGTACAAAAACGCTCCCCGTGACAGGCTGGACGAGGAGATCCTCTCGAGGATGTGGGAATCTCGGATCGTGGGTCTTTCTTTTGCTTTTGTGAGAGGCGGGGAGGTGATCCGGGCTGGCGGCTACGGCTGGGCTGACCTGGAGAAGGAAAAGCCTGCAGGGCCCGACACCATCTACAGGATAGCCTCGGTGTCCAAGACGATCACTGCTACTGCCTTGATGCAGCTCTGGGAGCGGGGGTTGTTCGACCTCGACGACGACATCGGGAGCTACCTGGGGTACCCTGTGAGAAACCCCAAGTATCCCGATGACAAGATAACCTTCAGGATGCTCCTGACCCATACATCCAGCATCCTCGACTCAGGAGGGTATGAGCAGGCCCTGAGGTCGCCTCAACCGCCGCTTCTGAGGGACCTGTTGGTTCCGGGGGGGAGAGCTTACACCCCAGCGACTTGGGGCGATTACAGGCCGGGAACCAGGTTTAACTACTCCAACTTCGGAGCCGGCATCGTCGGAGCCTTGGTGGAAGTCCTCTCAGGTGAGCGCTTCAACATCTATGCAAAAAACCACATCTTCGCGCCGCTGGGGATGGACGCCGGCTATGAGCTAGGGGACATCGAGCGCCTGGAGAAGGTGGCTGTTCTCTACAGGCCGGCGGGTGATGACAGGTTTGTCCCGAGCGCAGACCTTATCCGTGAGGGGGAGATCCCCCAGAGGAGGCCGCTTCTCCCGCTGGGGAACTACTACATAGGCCCTGCCGGATCTGTGAGGTCAAGCGTCCTCGACCTGGCGAAGTTTATGATCGCCCACATGAGCGGAGGGGCGTATAGGGGGGTGCGAATTCTCGGGAAAAAGGCAGTGGATCTGATGCATCAGCTCCACTGGTTTGGCTTCGGCCTTGGCGGAATGTTCCGGAAGATGGGGCTGTTCTTCCACATCACCGACGCCTTCGCAGGGCGCCTCCTGAGAGGGCATCCCGGCGAGGCCTACGGGCTTGTCGGCGACATGTACTTCGACCGCAACGAAGGGACAGGGGTTATCCTGATGGTCAACGGCGGCTATTACACCACCCTTGTGAGCGGCTTCACCGACATCGAGGAGGATGTCTTGAACAAGGTCTACATCGAGCTGGCGGGAAAGGCGGTGCGAAGGACAAAGGTGGCCATCCTTCGCCTCGGGAGCAGCGAGGCGCTTGCCGACGGGAGGTCGCTGTTTTCTCCTGTCCCTCCGGAAGAGAAGCCGGGCGACGTCTACATTCCGGCCGGCGTCCTCGCAGACCTGATGGACGCTTACATCGAGTCAAAAGAGGACGGAGCCAGTGTGTTTCTGTTGAGGAGAGGGATATCGGTATCTGCCGAGATCGGCCGCTGCTGGTTGGATGCCGATGGCCAGCGGATTTCCTTGAGCACCCCGGCCTATCTCAAGGGAGGCCATGTGATGCTCCCCTTCGTCACAGTTGCCCGGGCGTTTGGTGGCGAGGTTGATTACAGGGACGGGGAGATCACGGCTGTCCTCCAGGCATGACCGAGCGTTCGCTCTAACCCCCGATCACCAGGACAGCGGAACCGGTGAATGCTCCGCGGCGAAGGGCATCGAGGGCCTCGTTCGCCTGCTCCAGCGGGAAAGTGGTCACCTCGGTGCGCACAGGGACCTTTGGCGCCAGCGCCAGGAACTCTTCCCCATCCCTGCGGGTCAGGTTGGCGACAGAGCGGATCACCCGCTCCCCCCACAGGAGTTCGTAGGGGAAGGATGGGATGTCGCTCATGTGGATCCCGCCGCAGACGACAGTTCCCCCTTTTACCAGGTGCTTCAGGGCCTCCGGCACGAGCGAGCCGACAGGCGCAAAGATGATCGCCGCATCGAGCTTCACAGGGGGAGCCTCATCGGAGCCCCCAGCCCAGTCTGCGCCCATCTCCAGGGCAAACTTTTGGGCCTCGGTGTCTCCCGGCACGGTGAAGGCGTAGACCTTGCGACCCTGATATTTGGCCACCTGGGTGATGATGTGGGCGGCGCTTCCGAAGCCGTAGATACCCAAGTGCTCTGCATCGCCTGCCATCACCAGGGAGCGATAGCCGATCAGGCCTGCGCAGAGGAGCGGGGCAGCCTGGAGATCGGGGTAGCCCTCGGGGATCGGGAAACAGAAGCGGTGGTCAGCGACCGTGTACTCGGCGAAACCGCCGTCGATGTCGTACCCTGTGAAGCGGGCGGCATCGCAGAGGTTCTCCCTTCCGGAGCGGCAGTGCCTGCAGCTGTTGCACGACCAACCCAGCCAGGGGACGCCGACCCGCTGTCCCTCAGCAAAACCTTCAACTCCTTCGCCGGCTTTGACAACAGTTCCCACGATCTGGTGTCCGAGCACAAGGGGAAGCTTGGGCTTTTTTAGCTCACCATCCACTATGTGCAGGTCCGTCCGGCAGATGCCGCAGGCATGGACGCGCAGGAGGATCTCTCCAGGTCCGGGTTCGGGGACAGGCATGTCCACCAACCGCAGCGGTTTGCCGGGCTCTTCCAAAATCATGGCGCGCATTGTCAATCCCTCCTTGCCTCTATTTCATCACACCGGAGCGATGGATGCAACGCCAGCTCTCGACCCGATGCTATAATAGAGCGGCTGATTTGGAACCTTTTTTAGAAAGGAGAAGATCGCCAGTGGATTACCAGAGGCTCAGCAAACAGATCTCCTATGCCTTGAGGCACGCTCTCTGGAAGTATGGCCTTGAGCTGGACAGGGAGGGATGGGCCGACCTGCGGCAGCTGCTGCGCGGGGAAGGGGCTTAAGGCTTCATGCTGCTCTTCTTCCGGTAGACCATGTCGCGCCACATGCCGCAGCGGTAGTTTTTGCAGATCGGGGGGCGCTTCTCCCAGGGGATGATGCAGCCTGTTGGGCTCAGATACTCGCAGGCGTCGGGGTGTAGCTTCTCCTTCAAGGGCTCTACGCCGTATTCTAGGTAGTAGCCCCCTCCGTATATGTGCCTGCTGTCGTTGTGGAGCCTTTCCCAGGTAAGGTTATGAGGCGGCCCGTAGACATGGAGGCAGCACTTCCCCCCGCAGTCAGCACAGAGATCTTCATCGCGGTATTCAGGGAGCTCAGGGGGCATGTTCCCCTCAGCCTCCTTTCGGACAGTTCCGCCCGTAAGGTTTCGGCTCGGTCGAGGGATCGAATGAGAATAAGGGCCCAAAATTTCAGAACATTTATCCTATTCAGCAGGAATCGTGATTTTGATATGATCTGGGCTGAAGCCAGAAGGAGGGATTGTTATGAAAAAGAGAGCGCTGTTGAGTGCGATCGCTGTGATCATTTCGCTGTTGCTGGCTGCAAATCCTGCTTTTGCCAGCCAGGGGGGAGCCAAGCCTGCTGTGGGGAGAACCAATGCAGCAGCAAAGGCTGCAAAAGGGGCAAATGCCCTGCAGCCGAAGATCAGGTTTAGGGAACAGAAGCGGGAGGCTGTGAGGCAGCAGGAGAAAGTTCAGAATGCTGAAAAAAAGCAGTTTCGGGATGTAGAGAAGCACTGGGCGAAGGATTGCATCGAAAAGATCCAAGCGCTGGGCTGGATCAGCGGCTATCCGGATATGACCTTCAGGCCCGATGCGCCTGTCACAGGGGTCGAGGCTCTGGCGATGGTTGTCTCGATGGCGGAAGATGTTGAGAAAACAGGCGAAGTTTCGGAGGCTACAGCTGAAGAAGGGGTTTCCCAGCCTCCTGACGTGCCATCATGGGCAAAGGGGATCGTTGAGAAGGCCGTTTTATTGAAGATCATCAATATCAACAGGTTCCACAGCCATGTTCAGGCGACACGGGCCGAAGTCGCTGTGATGCTGGCTAAAGCCTTGGGGTTGCAGCCTGTCGACACGTCGGATGTTGTCTTCAAGGACCAGCTGCTGATCTCAAAGGAAGACCTCGGTTACATTCTCGCCCTCGCAGAGGCGGGGATCATCAAGGGCACACCTGACGGCAGGTTTAACCCCAACAGCGCCATAACAAGGGCGGAGATCGCCGCAATGCTCGCCCAGGTCGCCGATAAGGCCGCGGATACTGATAAGGCCGCGGATACTGAGAGCAGCGCAGGAAATACACCACAACAAGAGCAGGCGACGGAAGAGCCGGCACCAGATCAATCGGCCCAAACTGCGCAGGAATCTGCTGAACCGAGCGTTTCCCAGCCCTCAGGGGAGACGGCGGCATCTTGAGATTAATTAGATTAAAATAATGATGCCCCTCATACGAGGGGCTTTTTATTTGCAGGTAGTGCACCATCGATCTGGTAGCGAGTGTTTTGTGGCGGCAGCGGTTGCAAATGTTGTAAAATGAAACAAAAAAATAGCATTTTATGGTGGCAATTAGGTGTTGGTTATGTTATAATGAAAATGAGCTTTTGTTATTTTATGTCATAAAATGTCACTATCAGTAAACTATTTTGGACAATTAACCGGAGCTATATCGCCGCTAGTAACCGTGTCTTAGTGTGGTCTTAAGGATGTTTGTTTCCAGCTGGGGAGGTGGTTGAGGGCTTTTTGGTTGAGGGTTGCTTACATCGATTGTCGCTTTGGGGAATATGAGGAGGGGAGGTTGTTGATATTGAGCCGCTGGTTTAAGAGATATGGCGTTTTTTCAATCATTTTGCTTCTTCTGCTGCTGTCTATCCCTTGTCTTGTGGCTGCAAGCAGCGAAAACCCCGCCGACGTGCCCGTCACCATCACGGTTGGTCCCACCCCCATCGTCAACGGAAGCTGCCTCAGCAGCGATGACATCACGATGAAAAATGGCTACTTGGCCATCACCATTGCCAACAGCACCGTCCCACCGTGGGGTGTCCCGAATGGGAGTATCCTCGATGGAGCCCCTGTCGTGAACGGCCAGATCGGACAGGATCATCTCACCCTTGTCGATTTTCTTCCCAACGCCTGGGCAGCCTGGCCGAACACCTACCACAAGGTGACGATCGCTGAAAACACCCCTGAGCGCGGTTCTGTGGTGGTCGAGAGGGATTACAAAGGGGTTAAGCTGGTGACCACCTATACCCTGGAAAAAGGGAGCAACGAGGTACACTTGGTGACAGTGATGAAGAACGAGGGGAGCGAGACCTACGAGCTCTATTCCGGCTACTCTCTCTGCACAGCTGGAGGCTATATGTTTGGCCCGTACGGAGCCACAAAGGTTGAAGGCGAGGAATATATGCAGGCTCCCGAGAAATACGGCAGGTATGTTCTCGGCTACGACGAGAGCTGGACGATAGCTCTCCACTACCCAGATGGAGAGTGGCACGATGGGGGAACTGGCTGGAAGGACCTTTACCACAGGCACACGCTGAAGCCCGGTGATACCTTTACAGCTGAAGCCTGGCTGCAGTTCAGCTCAGATGGGAACATCGCTCCTGTGCTGGAGAGGGCAGCGGCTCTTCTCGGCGAAGACAGCGAGCTCGGTGTACTCACTGGAAAGGTCTCGACGAGCGATGGGAGCGTCGTGGATAGGCCGGTTGTGATCGCTGAGAGAGACGGGAAGCCCTTCACATGGTGCCTCGGGGAAAATGGCGAGTATTCGCTGAAGCTGCCCCCTGGGAAATATACAGTTTACGCTGTGGCGAAGAACTGTGCTCCCAGCACCAAGGCCTCTATAGAGATAGCTTCTGGTGAGAGCAGGTCCGTTGACTTCAACGATGTGGCAAGAGGCGGAGAGCTTGATGTGAAGGTTACGGATGATAAAGGGAACCCGATTTCTGCCAGGATCACGGTGACCGGAGGCGAAGAGCCTGTCGTGCGCTTCTTAGGGGCAAGCACATTCTTCACAGGGCTAGGGAGCGAAAAAGGGGTATCGCGGTTCACGCTGGCGCCTGGCGATTACAGGTTGGTCGTCGATTCCGGCGGCAGCTTCACCTCAGAGGTCAAGGAGGTTTCCGTTTCCGTCAGGCCTGGTGAAATGGTAGCTGTCTCGGTCGCCATACCCGTTCTTGCTGATCCGAAAGCAAAGGGATGGTATGGGATTGACCAGCATCACCACTCCAACGTCCTGGACGGGATCACAGACCCCGTCTCTCTGGTGGAGTCGCAGATGGCTGCTGGGCTCGATGTAACGCTCGTCAGCGACCATGACAGCGTCGTAAACCACCGATCTGTCAAGGAGCTCTCGGATGCTGAAGGCGTCACCTTTCTCCCTGCTGTAGAGGTTTCGCCCAACTGGGGTCACTTCGTGATGCTCAACATGCCTCTCGGCGAATTGGGGATCGATCCCGCTGGCACACCAACTGAGATTTTCCGACAAGCCAGAGAAAAGGGAGCAACAATTGTCGTCGCCCATCCTTACATAACTTACGGCTATTTCTACAACGCAGAGAAAGGAGATATCCCCGGCACTTTTGATAGCAACTTCGATCTCATTGAGCTTCAGTCGACAAAGGTGACCAAGAAAGGGAATAGCCCCGATGAAATGACATTGAAGAAGGAGATGGAACTCTGGACTCAGGCCGTCGCTGGTCAGTCGCCAAAGTACTATCTCTCAGCAGGAACAGACACCCATGATGTCTGGTCGTATATTTCCGGAGCTATCAGGGTGTATGTCCACCCCGATGGACCACTTTCTCCTGAGGCCATAGTGGATGCCGAGAAGAACGGCCATGCTTATGTGACGATGGGGCCTCTTGTCTATCCTCAGGGCAAGATGTTCGGCGAGACATACAGCCCCGATGCTGACGGCAAGATCAGCTTTGATTTTGACCTGGCGGCTGTCAATGGGCTGAAGAGAGCAGAACTCTGGTCGGAGGGCAGATTGGTAGCAAGCATCGACTTTGACGGAAAAGCTATCAGCGGCAAGGCATTGTTTGAGACGGCTCCTCAGCACGACACCTGGTATTCCCTGATCGTGGAGGACAGCAAGGGGAACCGGGCTGTGACCAACCCCATCTGGGTAAAAACTGGGGTTCCCCTTGTCCTTGTCGATGTCTCTGTGAAGGGGAATGCGGTAAACTTCGGCGACGTGGCTCCTTATCTCGAGAATGACAGGGTATTCGTGCCGCTTAGAGCTGTAGCGGAGAGCTATGGCTATAAGGTCGATTATGACCCGGTTGATAAGGCTGTCAGGATTGCAGGAGAAAAGAGCATCGTCCTCTACATCGGCAAGGATACCGGCGCGGTTGACGGCAAAGAAGTCAAGCTCTGGTCTGTTCCGTTCATCAGAGATGGGAGGACGATAGTGCCGGTGCGCTTGCTCTGTGAGCTGATGGGCGCGGACCTGCGCTATGAGAGAGGAGATGGCGGGATCAAGATCGACATCAAATGAGAGCTGGCGGCAGCCCTGGTTGTAAGTTGTGAGGAGGAGGGAACGGGCCCTCCTCCTCGGTGTTTTCACCAGGGTTTTCTGACAGCGGACACTGAGATGAGGATTTCCCCCTCGAAGACTTCTTCTTTTTTGATATACACATCGGGTTCGGGGAGGCCGTCAGCTGTTATGGCCTCTTTGATCTTCGTGGTTCCGAGCCGAATGGCGTATCGCTCTGCTTCCTGATGATCATCAAACGCTTTCCGCTCCCATGGGGCAAACATCAGGTATGTGTCATCTAGCTTGCGGATGATTATTTGTGCGCTTTCCACGACATTTCCCACAACTGTTCCCACGGCGTTGGCCACCTCAGCGTGCTCAGGAATGTACAGCTTTGCTCCTAGGTGTCTGGCGACAGCTGGCATGTATATTCCGGCTGGGGCGCCGACGCCGATGAGCGGGATTTTGAGGGAAAGAGAAGTGTCCAAGAGCCGCATGGTGTTGTGGCCGAGGGCCTGGTCGACCAGACCCTTGCAGATCGGGCAGCTGTCCGCTTTTTGCAAGTTGAGGCACGAGGCGATCACCTTGTTGAGGATGTGTCTTGTCAGATCGCCAACAAACCTCTTTTCGATCCCTTCTATCAGCTCCCTTTCGTCGGTTTTGAGGGCGCTGGCCATGATCCTGAAGCCGAGCAGGGATGCCGCCGCTTCTCCGATGTTGATGATCCCTCTGGCGTGAAGGGCATCGGTCGGCGTAAGGCCGGAGCGCCCGATAGTGCCTGTGCCTTCGAGCCTCTCCAGAGGCAGCAGGTCGGGATGTGTGTTGGCGATCCGCGCCAGCCTTCTTATAGGGATCGGCCCCTTCTTCAGAGCCTCGACGATCGCTTTTTCGTTTTCTTCGAAGGGTGAAACATTTCTTTTGATCAGGTACACGAAGTCATGCGGCTCGCTGAGATAGGCCTCCCTGTGGGTGGCATCCTTGATCTCTTCGAATATAGCTTTTAGCTCTTCGATGACAGCTGGAAAGCTCTTGGCCAGCATGGAAAGCGGCAATACCCGCTGCGGCCCTATCTGGATGAGGCCGTCCTTGCTTCGCCTTATGTAGCTGTCTCCGCCAAGGCCAGCAGTGGCGATGTCCATCGATTTGACCAGCGTGTGCCAGCTCCTGATAGCTGTGCCTTCTTCCTTGAGCAGCGGTCTTCCGCCTTCGATTATGGCGACATCCGTTGTTGTCCCCCCGATGTCCACGACTACTGCGTCGCTTTGGCGCGTCAGGTAGAGCGCCCCGAACACGCTTGCGGCAGGGCCTGAGAGCACCGTTTTTATCGGCTTCATCAGGGCGCTTTTCTCGTCCATCAGGGAGCCGTCGCTCTTCACGATGAGAAGCGGGGCGTTGATGTTTAGCTCTTTTAACACCTGCTTCACGGCTAGTATCAGGTTCCTGATGATGGGGATGATGCGGGCGTTCAGGATGGCCGTCACCGTGCGCTCTCTAAAGCCGAGTGATGCTGTTATCTCATGGCCGCAGACGATGGGGATGTCTAGGGTTTCTTCCAGAATGGCCTTTGCTCTCAGCTCGTGTTCAGGGTTTCTGACGCTGAAGTAGCTGGAAATGGCCACCGCCTCGGCGCGCCCCCTGAACTCTTGGGCAGCCTTGGCGATCGCTCGGACATCCAGTTCTGCGCAGGGAATCCCCCTCACGTTGTGTCCGCCGGAAATGACTTTGATGAGCGCTGGGGGGAGCGGCCAGTCGATCTTCGGTTCCGGGATGGCGATGATCGCCCCTACTTCGGCTCCTTTTCCTTCAACTATGGCGTTGGTGGCAAGGGTCGTGGAGAGCGTGACAAAGCTGGCTCTTTGAGCAAG
>JBNATO010000045.1:0-12054 GCA_049701555.1 Thermacetogeniaceae bacterium
ATATCAAGGCTTTGCGGGATCGCGGGGTGTTAACAAGGGTGTTAACGACCTTGTTAACACTAAAATTTTCCAGTTAAAAATCGGGAGTAGAAGAGATGTCTGGTAGCTCTTCTTGTTCTCCTATATCTTCTTCAGGCGGCCATCGGGTGTTCCACGCTTCGGGGGGTATCCCATATTTTTCTTCCAACCATTTGACGGATATTACTAGACAGCGTTCTAGTTTGTGTTTGAACCGGCGTAATTTATCGGTTGCAATACCGCATTCTTTTAGTTCATTTTTCAGTGCATCCCTACCTAAAAACATAATATGTTGTTTCCTAGCATAACCAGCGTATGCTTCTATCGCCGCCGTTTGATGTGTCACTAACTCGTCTCCGTCTCGGCGCATCGGGATAGTCCTTTTTGTGGGTGGCAGTGAGTTCTCCAATTCTAAGTAACGGATGAAGTAGTCTACTTGCGTGTCTTCTTCTTTGTAGGTTCGTTCAAATTTTTCGATTATTGCTTTATATGTATCAGTAGTAAAATCTAATTTGAGCAGGTTGTTTAGCCATAATATTCCGTACAGCGTGATTGCTAGGTTGTGCCGCGGCCTGTCTGCCAGTTCTACTTTCCCCCGTAACCCTGCTTCTATCTTTCGGAGCGTGTCTGCCACTTCGTCACTTGTAATTTCTAAACTCCTCCCCCACAGCCAGCCTGCCGTCCGCCGCAACGCTTCTTCTCGGTCAAGTAGAGAATTGTAGGCGTCTCTGGCGCCGGGATAGTCCACAATAGATGCCTTGGAGGCAGCTATGATCACGCTTCTCTCTCGAACGGCTGCGTCGTCTACCCGGCTTTCGCCGAGCAGGGCGATTGGGGCGACGAGAAAGTAGTCCACCGTCGTCTGATCGGGCCTACCACGGGTCTCTCTTGTCCCTTTATACGCCTGTCTTAGGTAGTGGTGTAGGTTGTCCTGATGCTGGGAATTTATGTCGGTAGTCCGGTATTCATCTAGCACTACGGGGAAAAAGTTTGTGCTTGAAAGCTCCTTGAGGATTGAAAACGGCGGCCTCCGCGCGCTGCCGAGGACGTCCAGTGCAAAAAACGCGCGGCAAAAAGCCTGGATTAAACTTGACTTCCCACTGCCTTTTCCTCCATAAACATTCAGGATAGGAAACTCGTTCCATACCTGCCTGATTAAAGGAGCGAGCAGTGCAGCGGTGAACCATCCGGCGATAGTCCACGCTGTGGCTGGCTCCGCACTTTTTAGGAGAGTGCTTACAACTTGTTTCGCTTCAGCTTCTGTGCCGTCTGGAAGGGGGGAAATAGAGTATAAAAATTCTGGTGTAGCATCGTCAAAGTAAATCACCGGGGGATTTTCTATTATGCTGTTTTTACCCCATGCGCCCCTAGGATACACGATAAAACTGTCATCTGTTAGCAGACGACCAGCAGTGCTGGTGTATTTTCCCATAGGGATTTTATCCACATTGATTTCTATAAATTTGGTAAAATACTCCAGCACATCATCTAATTTTTTAGCGGAATAGAGTAGCAAGCCGCGATTCAAAACTTCGCTGGCAAATTTCTTTTTGTCCACTAAAGCTGCGGGTTTAATGTATTCACTCACCCATTCTTCACCGTTATTACTACCATTGCCGCCGTGGAAAAAAGTAATTTCATACCTTCGCTCGTTATTGTCTATTGAATCCAGAATTTTGGAAATAAATACCGGAGCGCATAGCGGAATATATTCTGTCACCACTTCGTTTTCACGAAACCTTATCTCTTCTTTTTCCAGGGCAGTTTCTGCCCAGTGATAACCCACAGGGCAGTAAAAATCGCTGCTGACATGAGGCGCATCCGGCCAAACTGAAGATGTTGTTTGTATCGAGTTTTTTTCGTCAGGACGGTATATGTGCTTCTGCCGTTCCCGAATACGTTCCGCTTCAGTTTTAGCATCGCGTTTTAAGGTTGCGGCAGCTTCTCCGCGGATCCCCAACTGGTTTAAAGCTGATTGGAGCATTGTCTCGCGCTGGGCAAGGTAGTATGCCGCAGCGCCTAGAATTCTTTTTTCGGGGTTATCGCTGGCTAAGTATGCTTTTGCGAATTTCTCTAAACCTTCAAGCGTCCCAACTTTTTCCACACAATCGAAAAGATAGCCACCATTCGGCACCCACACAGGTGCACGCTTAACTATTTCTCGCAATTCGGCTGCTGCGTCATGCCCTTCTGCCCGGCGGATCCGGATGTAGTCATCAATTCCAGTCTTGTTATTTTCTTCTAGAGAAGGGAGAGTAACGATTTTCACTTCTTCTGCGCCGTATCTGTAGAGTTGCTCTGCCAGCCTGGGAAAAGCAGACCAGGCCGGATGCGTTCTGTCAATGTCGCTGTCATAAATCAACACGATTCTCTTTCCTGTCCAGTCTTGTTTTAGGTCGTTAATTATAGCGTCACTGTCCGGTGCTTTTCCGTTTTCTCCTGTTAATTTTGCCGCTGCTAATACGGGGTCGTCCTCATCTACATCCTGTCTCCAATTCCAAACACCTGCCAGCGCGACGCAGGGGAGACCTGAATCAGCAGCGGTGAGTGCCTTCATCTCACCTTCGGTGATCCAAATTTCCTGTTCAGCCGCTATGTTGACTTGTGGCGGAATAAAAAGGTGATTGCCCCGTCCTGCCGGACGGAGATACTTTCTCTCCTTCTCTTTGCCATTTTTTTCTTTTACTTTCAGGGGCGTGTCTAAACGTATGGTGAACACATCTTCCGAAATTGAGGGGTAACGGATTAAAATTCCGCCACCCTCTAATTTGTCGGTAGACAATTCAAGAAGCTGCGCCGCCTCTTCTTTGGTCACCGACGCTAAAATGTTCTGCTCCGCCAACTTCCGCGCTGTCTCCGGCGGAATACCGTAATTCTGCTGAATCCGAGCTATGTGCGCTTCGGAAAGCATTATTTTGAAATCATCCCTCCTTTCTCTTAGCATTTTGGCTTGGCCGCTCTAAAAAAATCAAAAACCCCGGCCTTTTACAGCCGGGGTAGAGCGGCAGGGCGCGGCGGAGGGAAGACCGCTCCCTGAAAAAAATTATAGCCCGGCCAAGAGGCCAGGCGAGCGCAGAACAGGGCTGTAAGGAGGGAGAAAGCCCTGGGAAGCAGCTGCTAGAACGGAAATGTTTCGTCTGCCGTCAATCCCATTTCGCGGTCAAGCAGAGCGGTTTCGGCTTCAGGTTTGAGGTCTGCCTTCACCACGAAGTACCGCCTGCCCTGCTTGCTCTTCACCTGCTCGAAACGGACGGTGATGGCGTCCCAGTCCAGGCCGTCTTCTTCCAGCCCGGCAGCCAACTTTTTTAAGGCGGCCACTGCGGTGGCGGATCCGGTGCGGTAGAAGTGTTTGGGGTCGTTGGCGACGATAAAAACTGCATTTTCCTTGCCATCATCAAACTTGCTGTTAACGAAGGCCAGTTCCTCGATAGTGATGTCCTGGTTAAGCAAAACGTCTATCTCTTGCTTTTCCCTTCCGGCAATAAAGGCCAGCTCGCCGGTCATGTTGTTGACCTGCTCGATTGCTTCACGGATACCCATTTTTTTTCAAATTTTACCTCCTTTTCGCAAATTCAGCGTTCTTTTTCTGTGCTTCTGCTATTTCCGGAATTGCCTGCGCCGCCGCTGTGCAGGCTTTCTGGTAAGTTACCCATGAAACTTCCCTTGTTTCCCCTGTTTCCACCACCTCCTGATAGACTGAGTAACTCCGGGGGTGCTCTCTGCTACAACGGCACGGCCACCGTTTTGCAGTGAGGTGGAGCACAAAAGATGCCCCGATTTTTTGAATAGGGGCGTAGGAGGCTATAAAGCCGCGGACGTAGTGCTCTATGGAAGAATATTTCAGCGGTTCTACCGGTTGAAACGGCCAGTCCCAGACTTTTACTCCCAGGATTTCCGGCCAGACGGAGGTCTCTGTAGTTTCTCTGCATCTATCGCAGTTTATTTTGCTTTTAAAACCGAACAGCGCTATAACAGGAAACGGCCTTCCCACGGCGACTAACGTATTCAGAGCCGCGTCTCTGCTGAAAGGCAAGGAGGATACTCCTTCCATCGCAGTGGCAAGTTCCTCGAGGAGTTTGTCCAGTACTTCGGGCAGGGAGGTTTCGCTCCGTGCTTCAGCCAGCCGCCTCTCCTGCTCCCTCTTCACTGCCTCCAGCAGGGAGATCAGGTCACCGTCCGGAAGTTCCGGGATAATGCTGATGATTTCGGAAATGTCCGTGATATGTTTTCCCCCTTTCTTTTGGCTTCTCAAAAAACAAACAAAAAACCGGTGGCATTTTATCTGCCGCCGGTTGCTTTTTTTCTAACTATTCAGCTCAGCAAAAACTAACTTTTGTAGAGCTAGGTCGATCAGTTCGCGGCGCACCTTTTCTAACGATTTTTCGGTCTGTTCGAGATCTATTACTGGGGTCAAGTTGTGTCGCCGAACAGCTTGCGCGTACTTTTCCAACATGCTGTAGGTCTTTTCGCACATTTTGCAGAGTTTAGCGATATTGTTGACATTACTCAGTTCTTTTCTGAGTTCTTCTTTGAGTGTTTTCTCGTCATTCGTTTCAAAGTCAAAGTTAGAAAGAAATTTTATCGTTTCTGTTAATTCCTTCCTGTCTAACTCTTCGATTTCCTGTATATGGGAAGATATTTTTTCCTTTACAAACGTAATAGCTTTTTCGAGAGGTTTTTCATGCATTTTTTACCTCCTCCTAGCAAACAGATATTTTTTCTAAAATTTCGACATCATTTTTCCCCGGTAATGCCAGGGTAACCATATCTGAGAAAGGTTTCACAGATTCTTCCATGCCCTTTTCTACTAAGATGGAAAAAACGGAGAATTCTTTCTGCTGCTTCACTTTGTTAAATTTTTCCATGAAGGTATCACTAACCCAGCAGATAGCGTCTGTGATGAAAATTATGTCGCCGTATTTAAACGGAGATTCTTCCAGAATTTCCAGCGCCTTCTCCAGCGGCGTCTCGAAGTCCGTCCCGCCGCCGAAGAAGTGCTCCACGGCGCTCAATACTTCCGCCGGGCTTGCCTTGCGCGGGTTGGGGAAGCGATCTACTCTGATTTCCCATTTATACCCAAAATGGATCAAGGCATATCCCCGCTTCTCCTTCGCCGCTAGCATGAAACCGGCCAGCGCCACGGCCTTTGCCCAGATTTCTTTCTCTCCTGCCATCGAGCCGGATTCGTCTACACAGACCACCAGCGGCCCGCGGCCATGCGGCGCACGGGCGTCCAGCCGGTATTGAAGCAGCTTTTTTTCAGCGAAACGGCGGTAGAAGTCCATTCGCCGAACGGGGTCGGCCAGAGAGACCAACTCTCCCGGCAGGACGCGGGAGAGGTCGCCGCCGGTCTCGATTTCGACCAGTTCCGTAGGCTCCTGCTTTATTTTGCTCCGGCGTTTCTGGAGAACGATCCGTGTGAACCGCCCCGCCAGCTTCATAATATCGCGGAGCTTCCGGCTGCCTGCCAGCCTCTCGGCGACTAGCATAACTTCCCTGCCCGGGACCCCGGCGTGCGGCCTGCCCGGTTCGGTTCCCCAGCCACGGAAAGTATCTATAGCGTCTTGGACGGACTGCGCCGTCTCCGCGGCCTCGAAGGCCGCTCTCGCCATCCCCCGCTCCAGCTCCTCCCCCATTTCCTCCATCTTCTCCAGGACCTGCTGGGCTGCGGCCTGCGCCTGCGCCTCAGCCTGCGCCGCGGTGTCTTCCAGCTCCTGCGCCTGCTGGAGATGGCCTTGCTCCCTCAGCTCCTGTGCCTTCTCCCTCATTTCTTGCACCCGTCTCTCCTGCAGGACAGCCTCCCGCTGGAGCGCTTGGGCCTCCTCGGGGATCAGGGCAAGGAGCTTTTGGGCCGTTGGTACGGTCAGGGCGGCGGAGAGCCACTCATCGAAAACCGTCTGCTCCCTAACCTCCTCCCAAGCGGGGTTCGTCAAAAGGCGCTCGATGAGTCTTCTCTCCACCGCCAGGTGTGGATGCGTCTGCGGGGCCAGCTCCGGCTCCGGCAGATAGGCTGATGCCCACACATCCTGGTGAAGGGCCGGGAGCAGGAGGTCGTCTCCGGCCTCCCGTTCCGCGGCGGCGATTTCGGTCTCGCGGCGAATATCCAGGTAGGTAAGAGCATCCAAGTGTGAAAGGATTATGCTCGCCTGCACTTTATCGCCTCCCACCAGGAGAACAGTGTTCGACAGCAATAGACAGTACGTCATCGCTAAGCCTCACTTTTTGCTGCCCGATTTCTTCGATCAGCCGTTCGGCTCTCTCGCGCAAGCTGCTGCCCCGCGGTAGCTTGGCTGCAATAGCCCTGAGCTGTTTTTCTGCCCGCGGAAGCGGGCTGAGGGCAGCCAGCTTCTTTTTCTGATCTGTCTCCCTTGCCCATGCCTCCACTGCTTCCCGTACAGCCCTGGCAATTTCTTCTATCTCAGCCTCGAGTGGGTTTGCGATCTTGATGACCACCTGGGCGACCACATCTCTTTGCTCCGGCGATGTCCAGAGGGCGTGCCGGAGCACGCTGAAATGCTCCTCCGGCTCCACCGCGTCCTCCCCCTCCAGCAGGGCCTTCGCCTGGAGGAGCAGGACGCACTGCTTCATCCGGCGGTCGGAGACCTCCACCCCCTCCCGCCGCACGGCGTCCACGATGGCTATCAACGCCTCTGCGGCCTCTTTCGGGAAGGCCACCTTTCGGGCGGCGGCGTGGAGGGCCTCCAGGTCGGATAAGCTCAAAATTGGCTCCGGCTGCGGCTCCTCCTGGAGGAGGAGAGAGATTTGGGATTTTCTGGATGTAACATATGATACTATATACCGGAGCAGGAACCGGTCGGCCAGGGCCCGCAGGGCGGCTTCTTCTTCCGCCTCGGGTAGCTCGTTCGAGGCGGCAAACATAGAAATTAACGGTACTTGCATTGCTTCTCCGTCATTGAAAAAAATCCGTTCGTTAATTAAACTCAGCATTGCATTCAAAATCGCCGAGTTTGCTTTGAAAATTTCGTCTATGAACGCTATTTCGGCCTCTGGTAACTTCCTTGCTGTTTTTCGGCGATAGCTGTCCTCCTGGAGTGCCTGCAGGCTCACAGGCCCGAACAACTCCTCCGGCGTGGTGAACCGAGTAAACAGCCAACGGAAATATCGCGCTCCTGCTACCTGCCGGGCGGCGAATTCTATTATGGCACTTTTTGCCGAACCCGGCGGCCCCAAAAGCAGGACGTGCTGCCGCGTCACCAGTGCCAGCAGGATACCCTCTGCCACTTCTTCTCTTTCCATAAAATTGGAAGCTAGGCGCTCTTGAAAACGCCTGGCTTTTTCCAAAGTTTGCCTCAAGGCTTTTCTCCCTCCTTTGAACTTTGATGAACTTTGAAAAAATTTGCGCTCAAAAAAAAATATAAACCCAGGCTTATACAGCCTGGGCGTTCAGAAACTCTTTTGGTAATTCCTGCAAAAACTTCTTCACCTTCTCCGTAAAGATGAGCATCCTTGCTGTGCCCGCCCCCTGCCGAACTACTTTCCCGGCACCCTCCAGGATCAGCCCCTGCTTCTGCCAGTATCTTCGCACGGCCAGGGGGTCTATCCCCATTTCCATCGCCATCTCCCGGACGTCCGCGAAGGCCCGAAGCGCGGGAAATTCTACCCCTGCACCAGCCACGGGGAATAGCCGGCAGAGGATTTCCACGGCTGTCCTGGCAAGGTAATCATCGGCGACCATAAACGGGGCTACAGCCGCGCAGGCACGGGCGTAGGCGACCAACTCCTTCTCTTTTATGCCTCGTTCTGGAAAGATAAACCAATCGGCGAGTTTTGCGGCGGTCAGTCGTGATGCTTGCACCCACTCCCCTCGCCACTCCCCCTGGAGCCGGACGAGCAACTTCACCCGCCCACTTCCGGCGTCCCTCGCCGCGATGAGGAAGGGAGTTCGGGTCAGGCGGGTTACGTGTGCCTTTACCTGGCCGTTTTCTTCTCTTATCCCCGCATAATATACTCCTTCCGGCCCGACAGTGTATCTGGGGGGCAAGGTTACTCCGGCGACGTCCGGCGGTATATCCTGGAAGAGCAGCCCGGCGGGCAGGCGGTTGCCTGCCGGTGCCGAAGCGTCTTCAATCCGAACGGCCTCTGCCAGCGCCTCGGCGACCGCCTTCTCCCTGTCCGCAATTTCCAGGGCTTCCCATTCTTCTTTGGTCATCCTGCCTTCCAGTAATTTCCTAGCAAGTAATTCTTTTACTTCCTCCTCCATCATGGGCTTCTCCCTCCTCAAAAAATATGTAACACTGTAACGGTGTAACATACCATATATACCAATTTTTGATAAATTGATTCTTAATAAAAAGTGCTGGCCTAAATAGCCGGGCGGTGCAATCTTCTGCCAACGCGTTGATTTACCGAGGTATTGGTATTGCGTTTACCATATCTTTCCATATCTTCCTGATAGCACTCCAGTGCCATTCTGTGTATTTTAATGTCTTCTTTTTTCATTTCTGTTTGTTTTTCCAATATTTTTTCTTCTTCTCTTTCTTCAATATCCCAAGCCCTGTCTGTCATTGCTGTTTTCGTCCTCGCCCAGCCACAGCCCTGGAGAAGTCGCCCGCCTGGCGGGCAGGAATCCCACCCGACCAGATGCAGGGGGTTGCCCTCCTCGTCAACCGGCCACTCCGGGCTACCCGGCCAAACCCCGTAGAGCCACGCCGGGCACTTGTCGCCGTGCTGGAGTTTGTGCCGTCGCTTCCGCATACACTTATCTGGTCCCCTTGCGCCACGAGGCAACACCGGTACGCTGGGGTTCGTTGCTGCCAACCTTTTGCGCGCATCTCGGACGGTCGTCAGTGGTAGGCCCAAAGCTTGCGCTATTTCCCCATTCGTTTTGCCTTCCCGCGCCATTGTCGTTATTTTCTGCTCTATCTCTTCAGTTATCTTTTTTGGACGTCCTTTAGGGGATTTTTCGCCATTTTTTTCTGCAACAGGCATACTTCTCCCTCCCCCAAAATGGTCGCTTACTTTTTTGTGGTATATCCGAAATAAATTTTATATCATCACGAAGAAAAATTAAAAGCCTAAAAATTGGCTTAAGAGATTATTAATCCTGGTTATCGTATAGAATTTTTTCCTGTCGCAAGATTTTGCATCATTACTTGTTTGTGGTAAGAGTTAAGTCCGTATAATTGTGTAAAAAGTAAAGCCAGTGCAAGGCCTCTGGTGTAGAATGGTAAGTGTGCAAACAAACCATAACCGGAGGTGACCTTGCAATGGCTCAATTCCATGTTACCATTGACTCCGATTTACTGCACCAGCTATTTTTGTCAGGCGCTAAGGATGCCGGAGTGGCCAAGCTGTTAGAATCCGTATTAAACCAGGTTCTCCAGGCACAAGCTACAGAACAGCTCAAAGCAGAACCGTACGAGCGCACAGAAGAACGTCTGGGATACCGCAACGGTACATACCCTCATAACCTTACTACCAGGGTAGGCACTATCACCTTAAGAGTTCCGAGGCTCAGAAACGGCAAGTTTTCGACTGAGCTGTTTTGTAGGTATCAGCGCAGTGAACAGGCTTTTATACTTGCCCTGATGGAGATGGTGGTTAACGGCGTATCCACTCGTAAGGTTGCTGAGATTACGGAAGAACTCTGCGATACAAGGATATCAAAGTCCTTGGTTTCCGAGTTGTGTAGGAGACTAGATCCCGTTATAAATGCCTGGAGGAACAGGCCTTTAGAGGATAACAAGTACCCCTTCCTCATCGTAGATGCCCTGATAATCAGAGTTCGGGAAGAAAACCGGGTAGTAAACCGTAGTATGCTTATAGCTGTCGGCGTAAATGAGGAAGGGATTCGAGAAATATTAGGCTTCATGATAGGTGACAGCGAATCTGAAGATAGCTGGAATGAGTTCTTTCGCAGCTTAAAAGACCGCGGCCTAAGCGGTGTTGACTTAATAGTATCTGATGACCACCGGGGATTGGTAAGAGCCATGCGTCGAAACTTTCAAGGTGCAAGTTGGCAGCGCTGTCAGACCCACTTCATGCATAACATCCTGGACGCGACGCCTAAGTCATTGCAAGGAGAAATTAAGGCAAACGTCCAGGCCATACTGAACGCTCCTGATATAGAGACGGCTCGTATGCTGCTGTCAAAGACCATTGAGGCCTATGGTAAAAAAGCGCCTCGGGCAATGGAGATACTTGAGAAAGGATTTGACGACGCCACAACGGTGCTGATGCTGCCCGAGAGATACCGTAAGCGCCTGCGTACGACAAACGGTATCGAGAGACTGAACGAAGAAATAAGGCGTAGGGAACGGGTAATACGAATTTTCCCGAACCGAGAATCGGCAGCAAGGCTAATCGGAGCTTTGCTCCTTGAGATAGACAACAAGTGGGCTGGTGGGAGAAGGTATTTGGATACGGCTGAATACCATGAGTACCGCTCATGCCAGCCCCAGTCAGGCTCGAACATCTGTTATCTCTAGTTCAAATGGCTACTGCCAGAGGCCGGATCAATTTTACACAAAATATTGGACTTGATCGTGGTAAGCTCAAAAATACAGCCTCGAAACCCAAACTCGAGACCCAAACAAAACGGAAACAATATAAATGCTTTCCCTGTCATGGAGAGAGGTTATATCAGAAGAAATCTACTCCTTGGATGGATGAAGCAGAAAACTTCTTTCTTGGGAGAGATTTTCAGTAGGAAATAAATCTCTCTATAGGTATTTTTTACAAATCTATTACTACTAGACTAATTTACCGCAATGTAGTACCATAATTTGCAAAATAAAAAAAAGGGGGAAGTTTTATGCTTTGTTCTTTAGCTTCTGCTATACATATTTATCGTCTTCTTGCCCAGCTTTCTACTACTGAACTTGCTCGTCAATTAGGAGTATCACAAGCGACTGTAGCGGCATGGGAATCGGAAACGCGAAAAGTTTCGTTAGAGGCAGCTTTGCGATGGTTCAATTTAATTTATTCAGAAGAAAGAGAAACTACATTTTCACTTATCAACACAATTTTTGCTGTTGAACATGCTATTACGTCTTTTACTGATGAATCTTTATCATCTGCTATGTTTTTTCCTTTTGTTGCTCTTCAAGAGTTAGCTGTTTTGCTTCAAAAGTATCCTATTCTTCGTGATGCTGTTTCCAACTATTGTAGGAATAAAAACAAAAAAACTTCTCCACAGAAAGAATGGTTGCGGTTTGGAGAGACTGTATGGTCTGAATTATCAATTCAACATTTGTTGTTTAATGGTGAAGGCATAGTACTAAATCCTGCTCCAAAAAGGGAAGTAATATTAGTTACTGAGCAAGATCGAATTGAATTTATAAACTTTTTAAAATGGTTCATTTTTACTATATTGTGTCGAATTGATATAAAATTTTACAATTTAAACAAATTTCCGTATTCACCACCAACTATTAGTAAAAAGCTAATTGAAATTCTAGCTAACGAAAACGCTCGTGCTGAAATACAAGCAGCTCTTATAAAAGATAACAGTAGTTCTTTGTATATTCTTTCTCCTCGGCAAAGAATAGATTTATATCGTCTGTGTTTTACAGGTTTTTCATGGCAAGAGAAATATGGTATACCCGGTGGATTGTCTTTCTATGGTGTATCTGGGAATGTATATAATTATTACGATGATTGGTTTAAACTTTATATGCACAATTCTATTTCTGCTGTAAATGAAGTCTTATGTAAAATCGAAAATGCTCTGAATGAAAATGAATAAAATCAAGTAACACCAACTTTTTTGGGACGACCTTTTCCGCTGTGTATTGCACCTAAAGCATGATAACGGAGTTTTGCTACTTTTGATCTTGCTTTTTTGTCTAGAGGAGCAGCAGAATAAACAACCCTAACTAATCCTCCTGGAACATTGATTCCCCGGGCTATTGCATCTAAGATTATCTGCTTTTTCTTTTTTAACCTCCTTGCCTGCATTTTCCCTGTCCTCCTTCTTCCAGCATTATTTTAACTGGTAGCTCGTCCTCTTCTCCTTCTCAACCTTCTCCCACAACCACTCCCTGATCATCTCCTGGTACTCCCGGCCTTCCCTCT
>JBNATO010000046.1:0-11716 GCA_049701555.1 Thermacetogeniaceae bacterium
AAAGGTTGCCAGTATCACGCCTCTCTCCCGGGCGAGGGCGATCACCCTGTCGAGGTCTTGGTCGTCAGTGACGCAAACCGGGCAGCCCGGTCCGGAAAGGAGCCGGATGTTCTCTGGCAACAACTCCCTCAGGCCGCTCCTGGCAATAGCGACGGTGTGAGTTCCACAGACCTCCATCACTGTTATGGGGGAGTCGGCCTCTCTATGGATCAGGTCGAGGAGGCGGCGCGCATACTCTTTACTGTCTCTGTAATGATTCATAGGCCACCTCCCATGCCTCGAAGATCTCCTCAGCTGCCTTTTCGTCGATCACCTGTATGGCATACCCTGCATGGATGAGCACATAGTCGCCCACCTTTGCCTCGGGGGTCAGGGCGATGTTGATCTCCTTGGTATTCCCCCCGATATCCACCTCCGCAACCATCCCGTTAATCTTGGTGATTTTGGCCGGTATGGCAAGACACATCTTCTCTCAACACCTCGCTCGCAATATAGACTTGTCCCAGCGAGATCCCGCCATCATTGGTCGGCACCTTGCGGTGGCAGACAACCTGAAACCCTGCTGAAGACAACCTTTTGCGCAACCAGCGGAAAAGCAACCTGTTTTGGAAAACCCCTCCGCTTAAAACCACCAGGTTAAGGCCGGTCTCCTCCCTCAGCTCTTGGAGAACCTCTTCTATCATCTTCACAAGAGTGAGGTGAAATCTCCCGGCGCTGACCGCAGTGGAGGTGCCTCTCTCCAGATCCCGCAAGACCCCTTCGAAGATCCCTCGAATACCGAGACGATACGGCCTCACGCCTTTATTGATCTCATAGTCGTAGAAATCCTTCACATCGGGATCAGCAAGGGCCTCCATCTCTATAGCCGCCTGCCCCTCATACTGCACCCGCGTGCAGATGCCCAGCAGAGCCGAGACGCCGTCAAAGAGGCGCCCTGCGCTCGAAGTTGGAACAGTATTAAACCTGTTTTCCAACTGCCGGATGAGGACCCTCTGCTCTTCTTCAGGAAGTGTCGGCAAGTATTTTTTGGCGTATTTAAACCCTTTGTCGCCGAACAGTTCATAGAGATAGGCGAAAGCCATCCGTGTCGGGCGCTTGATGGTGATCTCGCCGGGAAGCGGCATATACTCCAAGTGAGCCATGCGCTCCAGATGGGCAGGAGTTCCTGCAAAAAACTCAAACCCCCAGATAGCGCCATCCAGACCATAACCTGTCCCATCGCAGATCACGCCCAGAGCCGGCTCTGTTATCAGGTTCTCAGCCATACAGCTAGCCATATGGGCATGGTGGTGCTGAACGCCGATCTTGGTCATCCCCTGCTGGCTCTTTGCCCACCGTGTCGCCATGTAATCCGGGTGTAGGTCGTAGGCCACGATTTCAGGCTTTACATCGAGCATCTTTTCAAACCGGGGAATTGTGTAGAGAAACTGCTGGTAATTGCCATAGTGATTGATATCCCCAAGGTGCTGGCTCAGGAAGGCCTTATTTCCTTTCGTCATGCAGAAGGTGTTCTTGAGCTCTCCTCCGCATCCGAGGATCACAGGCACCTCATAGGGAAGGTCAACAGGCAAGGGCACATAGCCCCGCGCCCGCCTGTAGATCTGCACCTCTCCGTCCACGACGGCGGCCACAGAGTCGTCGCATCTGTTGTAGATCTGCCTGTTGTGCATCAGGAAATAGTCGGCAATTCCCTTGAGCTTAGTCAGGGCCTCGTCGTTGTCTATGATCAGCGGGTCGTCGCTGATGTTGGCGCTGGTCATGATCAAGATCTCCAGGTCTTCGTCAAAGAGGAGATGGTGAAGCGGCGTGTAGGGAAGCATCACCCCGAGGGTCTTGATCCCAGGAGCGATCTCCGGAGGCAGATCATCGAGGCGGCGCCGGTCGAGGATCACAATGGGGTGCGCCGGGCTTTGGAGAAGCGCTTCCTCTTCAGGCGAAACGTAGCAGTATTTCTTCACCACGTCCAGGTCCCTGCACATCACAGCAAAGGGCTTGAATTCGCGGATCTTCCTGCGGCGCAGGGCGATCACCGCATCCCGCCTCGTGGCATCGCAGACCAGATGAAAGCCCCCCAACCCCTTGACAGCGATGATCTTGCCGTCTTTAATAAACTCCTGCCCAAACCCAGGGTAGACATTCCCCTCCAGATCTCTCAAGGTCACCTGAGGTCCGCAATCCGGGCAGGCGTTTGGCTGGGCATGAAAACGGCGATGCATCGGGTCTTCAAATTCTTCTTGGCACAGCGGGCACATCGGAAAGTCCCGCATAGTCGTATTGCTCCTGTCATAGGGAACATCGATGATGATCGTGAAGCGTGGGCCGCAGTTGGTGCAATTCGTAAACGGGTAGCGGTAGCGCCTGTCATTGGGGTCCATGATCTCCCTGTAACAGTCATCGCAGATGCTCACATCAGGGGATATCAGCACATCCTTGTGCTCAGAAGCCTCGCTGTGCTTAATAAAAAAGCGGTCGAACCCTTGCACCTCCCGCGGCATCTGATAGTGCCGAATGATCATCGCCAGCTTCGGAGGATTTGCCAACACAGCCTCGTAGAACGCTGCGATCTGGTCCTCTGTCCCTTCTGCCCAGATGGTCACCCCTTCTGTGGAGTTGAGGACCCAACCCTTGATCCCATACTCGTGGGCAAGTCGAAACACATACGGCCGAAAACCAACGCCCTGGACCACCCCCTCGATCCTGATCTCCCGAGCAACCGTACTCATGCGACCCCTCTCCCCCTCACTCGGCAGACGCTCATAAACCACCGCAGCCAAATCCATCTTAACACATCGAGACAAGGGTGTAAATCAACAGCTTTAGGGCTGAAAGAAAGCCTCGATTTCCCCCCACATTTTGAATAAAGCGGCCGCTTTTTCGGACACTATAAGCTGAGGCGCTTTTATTTTTACAACAGAGCGAGGGGGCAACGAGATGCGTCTAAGGGACAAAGTAGCCGTGATCACCGGAGCAGGCAGCGGCATTGGGCGTGCAACAGCTATCCTTTTTGGTAATGAAGGAGCAAAGGTGATCGTTTCTGATTACAAGGAAGATACAGCAAAGGCGACTCTTGACGAAATCCTGAAAAACAAGGGTGAAGGAATAGCTGTAAGAGCAGATGTATCCAATGAAGAAGAGGTCCGGCAGCTAATGGAGAAGGCTTTCAAGAGCTATGGGCGCTTGGATATCCTGATCAACAATGCAGGCATCGGGGAAGTCTCTCCTGTGGAAGAGCTGAGCGAAGAGGCTTGGTATAGGACAATAGACATCAACTTAAAAGGGGTCTTCCTCTGTACTAAACACGCCATTCCCTACATGAGAAGGAGCGGAGGCGGCAGCATCGTCAACAACGCTTCGATTCTAGGACACGTAAGCTTCCCAGGGGCTGCTGCCTACAGCGCTGCCAAGGGCGGTGTCGTGATGCTCACCAAGAATATGGCTCTTGATTACGCCAAGGACAGGATCCGCGTCAATGCTGTGTGCCCTGGCTTCATCAGGACGCCCATGGTAGAAAAGGGAGCAGTAAAAGACCAGATCGATTATTTAGCTACGCTTCACCCTTTGGGCCGCCTCGGAGAACCGATAGAAGTCGCGTACGCCATGCTCTTTCTCGCATCCGATGAGGCATCTTTTATCACAGGATCAAGCCTTATGGTAGATGGAGGCTACACAGCGCGCTAGTGACCTTGATATAAACTCTTCGGCTCTGGAGATAATATCTATTGCGCTGCCCGTTTCAGAAGGGAAGTTCTTACGGTTCCAGCTGGAACCCCCGATCTCAAGGAGGGAGTCATGAAGTGACCACCCTAATTGACCTCTCGATTTTGTTTTTGGCAATCCTAGTCATAGGGGGTTTAATCCTGATGTCAAAGAAAGGTTCTCTCAGGCACCTGTTAAAAAATATACCGAAAGATAAGGAGAAAGAGAAAAGGAAGGAGCCTTATCTTCCAAGCGATGCGACGGCGACGATGGAGGTCGCAGAGGAGCTGCATCCTCCTCACCAAGAAAAGGAACAAACACCCATCAGCTCGCCTGAAAGCTGGGAACTCCCTCAGGGATATGGAGAGACCAGAATTGTTGCCATGGCCAGAGACCCTTACTGGCTCTTTGTTTACTGGGAAGTGAGCGAAGGCACCAAGGAGGAGATATGCTCCAGATTCGGCGGCAGCGCCTGGGAAGAATCACGGCCTGTGCTCAGGCTCTACGATGTCACGAGCGTTTACTTCTACGACTCCGACCTCGTCAGAGAGATCGCCATCAACGACTACGCAGACAACTGGTACATAGACGGATGCACGCCGGGTCGCACTTACTGCGTGGAGCTCGGAAGGGTTCTCGCCAACGGCGCCTACATCTTTGTCGCCCGTTCCAATCTAGTAACCATGCCCAGGGACAGAGTTTCAGAAGTAATCGATTCTGAATGGCTGCTCCCTGTGGAATATGAAAAGCTTGTCTGCGAAGTCAGAGGAACTCCTGGATCGCCGGAATTCCTCAAGGGCCTCATTATCTCCCGCGAGCAGGTCTTAGCCGGAGAATACGTGAGCTCACCCATGAGCTGGGTGCGAGAAGAAGCCGGTTCCCCCTTAAAATGGTAAAGATATCAACCAGAAAAGGAGATGTTGAAGGAGATGAGCAAAGGTTTTCTGGCTATCGTCCTACATGCACATCTTCCCTATGTGCGCCATCCCGAGCATGAGCACTTCTTAGAAGAAAAGTGGCTCTATGAAGCGATCACAGAAAACTATATCCCTCTCCTCTGGACTTTTGAAAAGCTTATCGAAGACAACATCGACTTTCGTGTGACGATCAACCTCTCTCCCACATTGGTTTCGATGTTCAACGACGAGCTGCTGCGAAACCGCTACATCCGGCACCTGGAAAAACTGATTGAACTCTCCGAACGAGAGGTGGAGCGCACCAGGTACCTCCCAGAGTTCCACGATACAGCTTTGATGTACAGGGATCTCTTCACGCGAGTCCATCGCTGCTATACCGAAAAATACCGCTGTGACCTCACAGGAGCTTTTCGCAGGCTTCAAGACGAAGGCAAATTGGAAATCATAACCTCAGGAGCGACACACGGCTACTTTCCCCTCCTTGGCCTACAGAAAGAGGTGATCCACGCCCAAGTGGCCGTGGCGGTCGACTTCCACGAGAGGAATTTCGGCCGAAAGCCGCCGGGCTTCTGGCTGCCGGAGTGCGGATATAAACCCGGGGACGACAGCATCCTGAAAAAGTTCGGCATAAAATATTTCTTCGTCGAAACACACGGAGTCCTATACGCCTCTCCTCGCCCGAAGTACGGGGCTTATGCCCCCATCTACACTCCTTCAGGAGTGGCCGCCTTCGCCAGGGATCCCGAGTCATCAAAACAGGTATGGAGTTCCAAGGAAGGATATCCTGGCGATTTCGACTACCGCGACTTCTACCGTGATATCGGCTATGACCTCGACCTCGACTACATCGCCCCCTACCTCCCGGAAGGGCGCATCAGGACGCACACAGGGATCAAGTATTATCGGGTCACCGGGACAACGGACCATAAAGAGCCATATGTCAGGAGCTGGGCACTGGAAAAGGCAGCCATACACGCCGGCAACTTCATGTTCAACAGGGAAAAACAGGTGGAGTGGCTTGCAAGCATCTTCGACCGCCGGCCGATAGTTGTGGCTCCTTATGACGCAGAGCTATTCGGCCACTGGTGGTTTGAAGGGCCTCAATGGCTCGACTATCTGTTTAGGAAGATCCGCTTCGACCAAAAGACAATAGAGCTGATCACCCCCTCGGGCTACCTCGAGCTCTACCCGTGCAACCAAGTGGCTGTTCCCTGCGAATCCAGCTGGGGGTGGAAGGGCTATCACGAGGTATGGCTAAACGGGACAAACGACTGGATCTGGCGGCACCTCCACAAAGCCGGAGAGCGGATGGTGGAGCTGGCCAACAGCTACGAAGAAGCTTGGGGGGTTATGAGACGAGCCCTTAACCAGGCAGCCCGGGAGCTCCTGCTGGCACAAAGCAGCGACTGGCCGTTTATCATGAAAACCGGAACAATGGTTTCCTATGCCCGCATGCGTTTAAAATCGCATATTGCGAATTTCACAAGGCTTTATCAAGAGATCAAGAGTAACGCCATCGATGAAAAATGGCTAACCGAGCTGGAGAGAAAAGACAACCTCTTCCCAGACATCGACTACAGAGTCTTCCAAAGCCGGAACCTGACCGAAACCCCAAGACCCCTCTCACAGCGAGCCCTAGCGAGCCCTGCAGCCTGTCTAAAAACATAAAAACAAAACTCAAAGCCGTCACAGCACACTCTCCTGAAGATCGGCGCTGACGGCTTTGGTTCTCTTTCATCAAACAGTAGCCGGATTGTCTGCTGCGCTCTCCTCGCAGATCCGGCGGATCCTCTCCACGCACATCTCTGTCAGAGATTCGGCGATCTCCTGGTTGAAACCCTGGCTATACACCCTGCAGAGAGGCTCATCGGCATCAGGCAAGACCAGCGTCCAGCCCTGGGGATGGTACATTTTAATCCCTTCGATCATCTCAACAGGGCGATCGCCTGCCTCCTCGGCGAGAAACCGCAGCACCTTCCCTTTTTCATCCCATCTGACTTCCACATCGCGCCTCGCTATGGCGCATTTGGGAAGCTCTTGAATTATCGCGGAGAGCGGCTTTTTCCAGCGGGCCAGGAATTCCACGAGCACTGCCAGGATTGCCAGAGCATCTCTGAATAGGAGAAATTGTGGGCAGCGCCTCTGAGATCGCAGGACATCCTCGGCAAGAAACGCCTGCATCAGCGACCAAGGCGCAGTTTTTACCCTTAAAACCTTTCCTCCACGCTCTCTTATCATCTCATCCAAAGCATCAGGCGCTGTCACAGGGAGAACGATCGTCGGCTGTTCATTCCCCGACAAGACAAACAGAGAGAGGAGAGCGGTCAAGCTCTCTCTATCCACGATCTCCCCCCTGTCATCGAAGAGCACAATCTCTTCACCGCCAGGCTCCAAGACAGCGCCGAAGTCTGCTCTCTGCTCTTTTACAAAAGAGCCGAAATCGACAGCGGGAGGCGCCCACCCGTCGGACCAGCGCCGGTCGGAAAAGGTAACGACCTTGCACCCCAGCTGTTCTAAGAGAGGTGGGACGAGAAAACCCAAGCGCTCCGGGTCATAGTCGACGACGGCGCGGAGGCGGGCACCCTTCGCCGCCTCCTTATCCACAAACTCCAGCAAAAAGTGGAGGTAAGAGCGGCTGAGCTCAGGGATGTTTTCAGGCGCAGGGATCTCCTCAGCCCCTACAAGCCTGTACTCCTCCCTGCTCAGCATCCCCTCCACCTTGCGCTGCTCATCCCTGGAGTACTCGATCCCCTGGTGATTGAACAGCCGCAGATCGACCTTTCCATCCCCTTTAGTAGAGATATGAATGCCGCCATTCAGGCGAAGCGTACGAATTCCGTAGCGGTGAACAGGAGCGGTGACTCTGCCGAGATCGATCACCTGAACGCCTGTGGCCATCAGACCGGCCGCAAGCGCATTCTTCATCATCAGGCTGCAGACATGGCTGTCCGTGCTGAGGGCATATCGGGCAGGCAATTTGGCAACTGAGCCCACAGCAGCCCCTATCCGGCAGGCAAGATCAGCAGAGATCTCTGCGCCGGGGTCGCCGCTGATCCCATCTGCTCCAAAGAGGCGAGAACGGGCACAGCTCCCCCATACCAGGCTGCTGGAAAGCATGACCCCTCTCTCAACCCTCTTCTCGGGCCAAACCTTTACACCAGACTTGAGGGTGCTCCTTTCGCCGACCACCGTCCGGTCGCCCACAGCGACCCCTTCAAACAGGGAAGCAGAGGCCTTGATACACACTCCCGAGCCGACCACAGCGCCGCGCAACTCTGCACCCTCTCCGATGACGCTGTTGTCCCAAACTACGCTTTTCTTCAGAGAGGCATGCCTTCTGACGCGGACGCCCCGGCCCAAGACAGCATAAGGCCCAACCTCCGCCCCGGACTCCACAACTGCCCCTTCGCCGATGTAAACAGGCGGGTTGATCTGAGCTGAGGGATCAATTTCCGCCTTTCCCGAGCACCATACTCCAGGCATCACCTCTTCTCCAGGGGGAAGAAACCCGGCTTTCCTATCAAACAGATCACAATTTGCCTGGAGATAGGCCTCTATGGAACCGATATCGCACCAATATTTTCTGGTGACAAAGGCATAAAGAGGCTCCCCTTTGGCCAACAGAGCAGGGTAAAGGTCTTTAGAAAAGTCGACCATCTTACCCTTCGGAATGTAGTCAAGAACTCTTGGTTCGAGGATATAGATCCCGGTGTTAACGGTGTCGCTGAAGACCTCTCCCCACCCAGGTTTCTCTAAAAAGCGGGTGATCCTCCCATCCCGGTCTGTGATCACGACACCGTACTCGAGAGGACAGCTGACTGATGTCAGGACAAGGGTGGCCAAGGCGCCTTTTCTCCTGTGAAATTCGTACGCCTCCTCAAGGTCACAGTCGGTCAGAGCATCGCCGCTGATTACAATAAAGGTCTCGTCCAAAAAGGAAGCGGCGTTTTTCACGCTTCCCGCAGTTCCCAGCGGGAGATCCTCCACAAAGTAGCGAAGGTTGACCCCGAATTCGGAGCCATCGCCGAAGTATTCCGTGATATTCTCAGGAAGGTACTGAAGGGTCACGCCGACTTCCTTGATGTTATGAGATCTCAGCAGATCCACGATGTATTCCATACAGGGGCGATCCATGACCGGCACCATCGGTTTCGGCCTGGTACAGGTGAGAGGGCGCAGGCGCGAGCCCTCACCTCCAGCCATGATGACAGCTTTCAACTGTATCGTCCTCCTGCTTCAGTTGTTCTGCTATATCTCTTTTCATAGCGATCCTGACTATCTTCAAGGGAGAAGCTGGTCTTGGAAAGCAGCCAAGGGTTCTTTCTGCGAAACTGCGCCTCATATTCTCTTCTCACCTCTTTATAAACAAGCAGCGTCTTGCGGGCTATCTCATCCCATGCATAGAGCTTGGGGAGCTCTCGATAGGCCCTTTCAGCCAGGCGAGCAGCGAGATCCGAGTCGATGAGCAAGCGCAGGACGTTATCAGCGAGCGAGTCAGAGTTGCCGGCGTAAAACTTCAAGCCGTTATGTTCGTGCTGCACAATCTCAGAAAGCCCGCCGACATCGGAGACCACAACGGGCGCCCGAGCAGCCATGGCCTCCAGGACAACCATGCCGAACGGCTCATAGAGGCTCGGGAAAACAGCCACATCCGCCTGGCGATAGAGGAAGTCGCGGGTGGCATCGTCTACATATCCCGTGAAGCACACGCGCCCCTCCACGCCGAGCTGGCGCGCCTTGCCCTTGAGATAATCCGCAGCAGGGCCCTTGCCAGCGATGACAAATTTTGCTTTGGGGTAGCGATACAGGATCTTGGGAACAGCCTCGATGAGGAGATGAGCGCCCTTCTCGTGCACAAGCCTCCCCACATAAAGGACGATCTTTTCCCCAGGCGCAGCGAAGAGACCTCTGCTCAACTCCTTGGCTTCAACCCTCTGGTACCTCCGCAGGTCGACCCCATTGGGCACAACTCGGATCTTATCGCCTGGGAGCTGAAATATCCTCTTCAATTCGTCTTCCATATAGCGGCTGCAGACGATCACGCGCCACGCCTCGTAGGTCAGCCACCACTCGACATCGCTGATGTACCTCTGCAGGTCGTTATGCAGCCCTCCGTTGCGGCCATATTCGGTGGCGTGGATCGTGGCGATGAGGGGGAGCCTGTAGGCGTGCTTCAACACCCTCCCGGCAAAAGCGACCAGCCAGTCGTGAGCATGGACAAGGTCGAAAGCACAGCCGGAACTGATCAAAGAGACAGCTCGCTCAGCCATGCTCAGGTTGAGCTGGAGCACCCATGTGATAAAGTCTAGGGCGGGAAGGTGATAGGGATCGACCCTGTAAACGTGAACGCCGCCGATCACCTCCGCCTCCGGCGCCCCTGGAGCAGCGCAGGTCACAACGTGAACATCCTCACCGATCCGCGCCAGGGCAGCGCTCAGATCAGCCACATGCTGGGAAAGCCCCCCAACGCTCCGGGGAGGGAATTCCCAGGACAGCATCAACACCCTCATAGCCGTATCTCCTCGCTTTGCCATCTTGTTCCCTACTCTAATATCTCCAAAACAAAGGAACCCCTCCAAAAAGGCAACAGCCGCTTCCAGAGGGGCTTATTTAATACTGCTTCCCTGAATGAACCTCAACGCTCCAATTACGGCCGTTGTTGTTGTCCCAGTTGCCGGCGTTATCCCTGAAACAGAAGTTCAGACGGCTGTCATCTTTTACCTCGAACTTGGCCTCCCAGGCATTGCCCACCTTTTCCATAGGGATGTCGGCGATAAACTGCCAGCGGTCGGCAGGCCCATACCCCATGTGCAGGTAGATCTGTTCCGCGCCCCCCTTGGCCAACATCCCCTGGTATTGGACGGTGACGTCCTCACCGAAGGTAACCGGAACCGGAGCGATCGTCACATCCCCTTCCACCTCCACGCTGCGCAGCACCTTCTTGGAAGGCCCCTTTTGGGAAACCCCGCGGCGGCGCATAGGCCTTCACCCCCTTTCCTCTACTCTGCTCATGCCTTAGTATGACAACGAACGAAGGCAAATATACGAGGGAGAGGCGAGCGATGCATTTCCGGGAAAAAGGCTCGGGATACTAATAACAGGCGTTTGATTAATACATCAGGTAAAAAGAGGACAGGATGAGATGATAAGGCTTTTGGCCCAGTTCCTGAGAAGAAGGCTCAAAAAACGCCAAGACAACTTTTCGATGCAGCTGTTCCCAGAAGAGGGTCACGGCCTTCTCTCCGCCAGCCTGGAGAAGAACAAGAGGACCATCAGGGAGATCTTCGAGCGCTGCGACGACCTGGTGATCCGCCACCTGGCGATCGGGGGAAAGCCAGGCGCAGACGCCATGGCCGTGTTTCTGGAACCCCTCGTCGACCCCGAACTCCTGCACCACTGCATCCTGCAGCCGCTCCTCTCCGCGAAGATAACGCCAGGTTTCAGCATAAAGCAGCTGAGAGAGACTGTCATCTCCAGCGGAGAGGTCGCCGAAAAATCCTCTTGGCGTGAAGTCGTACAGGAGATCGCCAACGGCCTCGTAGGGCTCTTCGTGGAGGGAGAACCGAGGGCTCTGCTGATCTCTGTCCCAGCGGAGAACAGCCGCTCCATCGAAAAGCCCGCTGCAGAAACAGTGATCAGGGGACCATACGATGCCTTCAACGAAGACATCAGGAAGAGCCTCTCCTTGCTCAGGAAGCGCCTGCGCACACCCCGTCTGGCTGTGGAAAGCCTTGAGCTTGGAGAGCTCAGCAAAACAGCCGTAAAGCTCGTCTACCTAAAGGGGTATGTCATGGAGGGCCTCCCAGAGGAGATCAAGAGGCGCCTCCAGAGGATCAAGGTCGACGGCATTCTGGGGAGCGGCCAGATCGAGGAGTACATCCAGGACAGCCCCTACAGCTTCTTCAACCACCTGGAGATCACTGAAAGGCCGGACAAACTCGCAGCAGCTCTGCTGGAGGGGAGGGCCGCCCTGTTCGTCGATGGCACCCCTTTCTCCTTGATCATGCCTGTGACTCTAAACGCACAGCTGCAGAGCCCTGAAGACTATTTCAATCGCTACTGGTTTGCATCGTTCATCAGAGCGCTGCGATGGCTGGGCGCGC
>JBNATO010000047.1:0-11698 GCA_049701555.1 Thermacetogeniaceae bacterium
ACCATTCTTTGTACCTGATCCTTGTTGGCCCTTCCGTACCCTGTAACCGTCTGCTTGATCTGTAAGGGGGTATAAGTGAAGACATCCAGGCCGTTGTGGAGAGCCGCAAGCATCACTGCACCCCTGACGTGCCCTACAGTCAGAGCTGTCCGGACGTTTTTATTGAAAAAAACATCCTCCAGCGCCAGGGCGTGAGGCCTGACATCAGCACAGATCTCGGCGATCCTCCTATAGATGCTCTCGAGGCGGTCGGGAAGTTCAAACTCTCGTCCAAACTCAAGAGTGCCATACTCCAAAGCCTCAAGCTCCCCTTCATCTGCCTTGATGATCCCATAGCCTGTGAAGATAACTCCAGGATCAACGCCGAGAATCAACAAACTGACCTCACCCCCGATCTCTTTAATTCTTCCCCTGAAGACGTGTTCCTGCCTCTCCCAAACCTCAGGACTCGCTTGTTCGCAGGTTGCCTCTGGCAAGCGAGGCAAAGATACCTATAAAGCAAAGGATAGCAAATACAGCAAAAGCCGTTTTTGCGCTTCTGATGAATGCTGGGAAATACCTGGGGACGATCTGTACCCTTCCCAGGAAAAGGACCAGGATCAGAGTCAAAATACCCATGCTCAACATCTGTCCAGCCAAACGCATCGTGCTCAGCGTGCCAGATGCCACTCCGTAAAACTTCTTCTCTACAGAACTCATTACAGCATTGGTATTCGGTGAGGAAAAAAGGGCAAACCCCAGCCCTAAAAGGAGCAGGCAGACCACAATGTAACCTACAGATGTATCAAAGCTCAGAGCAACCAGCATCAACAGACCTGCCGCTGTCAATGCCATCCCGGCAGAAGCCAACAGCCGCGGTTCGATCCGGTCGGAAAGCCATCCTGTAAGCGGTGAGAAGATGAACTGCATCACCGGCTGGGCGACCATGATCACCCCTGCATGGTCGGCGCTGAAACCTTTGATATACTGGAGATAAAGGCTCAATACAAACCCCACGGCATAAGTGGCGCTGTAATTGATGAGTGCTGCCAGATTGGAGAAGGCAAATGCCACGTTTCTCCTGAAGAGCCTGACATCCAAAACCGGATGCATGGTTCTTAGCTCCCACCTGACGAAGAGAGCCAAACCCACGATCCCCGCAAAGATCAGCCAAAAGCCCGAAAGCGCCGGCAGCTCAGAGAAGCCGTACATCACTGCAAGGATCGCTGCAGCATAGATCAAGGAGCCGAGGAGGTCAAACCTCTCTCCTTCCGCCTCAGCCCACTCACCCTTCACCTTCCATAGTACAAGGGCAAAGGCCACCAGGCCAAAGGGAGCGATTGCCAGAAAAATACTCCTCCAGCCGAAATAGTGTGTGAGAAGCCCGCCTAAAAACGGCCCCACAGAAAGGCCAAGATAAGTCGCTGCTACATTGATCCCTAGAGCTTTGCCCCTTTCGCTCAACGGGTAAACAGAAGTCAATATAGCTGTCCCTGTCCCAAAGATCATCGCTGCGCTGATCCCTTGAAGCACACGCGATAAGAGGAGCATAGAGATAGAACGGGAAAGGGAACACAAAAGCGAAGTGAGGGAAAAAAGCAATACGCCAACGGCAAAAAACTTCTTTCTTCCGTAGATATCGGCAATTCTCCCGAATGGCACGAGGAAGATCGCAGCGGCAATAATATATGAAGTGATCACCCAGCTCAACAAGACAGCATTGAGAGAAAACTCTTTACCAATAGACGGAAGAGCGATGTTCACCGAGGATACCACAAACGGTATTAGAAAAGTGCTCAACGAAGAGACAGCCAGCACGACAACTCTAAGTAAATTTTCATCTCTCTTCAAAGGAAGCGACCTCCCAAAGTCCCAAGCTTTTTTCACAACTGTCAACTGTATCTAATTATACACCATATCTTTCGGCCTAAGCCGCCGGATTTAGAGCCATATAAAAACTTGTTAGCCTGATATGAAAATATAGTTAGTTGTAAAAATAAAAAAGCGCTTGCTGAGAAGCGCTGAATTTCCGAAACAATTCGACTTTTTATTGATTTTCTTGATTCTCTTCTTATCTTTTACTTCACGATCAAGTGTTTAAAACTTTTTCCTTTTCCTGAAAAACGATCATCTGTGCCTGCTGAATATAGCACAGAAAGCGCTCATTGTTTTCGCTGTCTGGGAAAGTCTCGGTGAAAACGCGCCACGCATGCCACAAAAGCTTTAGAATTAAAGTCTTTTTGTTGAGAATAAAGCGTTCCTTGCTTAAAACCATTACTCCCCCAACTTTCCTTAGACTGCTCAAAAAATAAACACAAAAAAATTGCCACCCAACCAGCTGGGCAGTTTCGGATTCACAGAGTTTGATTATTCTCCTTAAATCACTAAATTCCTGCTGTTCCTAACAAAAAAATTATAAAAAAATACATCGCTGAGTGAACATTTTTCCAAAAATAATTCGGGAAATAAACAGATTCTCTTGCATGAATTTGGCAACAGATTCGGAAGATAGGTACTACCTTACCTTAATTTCCGGCAAAGCATCTTTGTATTCGCTGTCCATAAGGTGAAGCTGGTGCTTGATGATGCTGCGCATCTGCATTGCAGGTTCTAAGCAATAGATCTGAAACTCTTCTTTGTCGACATCTTCAACGCTTTTAACATGGGGAAAAAGCAGCTTTAGAAATCCAGTACAGATGCGCTTGATTGCCTCTGTATCGCGCGTATCCGCAGACCTAGGAACATCAAGAAGCTCATCCACAAGAGCACGGTAGACAATTTCATTTCTCAGAGCATGCATGATCTCCGAGAAATACTCTACATTAAGTGCCCATCCCTCGGCTTTCATGTTTTCGCGCATCCGAGGAATATTCCAGCCCTTAATGAAACCATGAATTCTGTCAAGGAGAGCTGATTCTTGGAAAGCATACGGTAGCTCCGAGAAAATAGGAATTCTTTCGTTCATCTTCTCTTCAGGAATGTTACCCATAAGTACTAGACCAGCTTCCCCCGTGCCCCGGTAATCACCTACACGGTACTCACCGGACTCCAGGTAGCCCTTTAAAGCCCCCCTGATCTCATCAAGATCTGGAAAGCTAATGGTTTGTACCTCATCAAGTGCTACATAGTCATACCGGCTAACAAGCCCTGGAGTCCGCCGGCTGATATCGTAGAACAGCCGAGCACGTGTAATGCTCCCGCCGCTCACTAGCCATCCATATTTGGAAATCTGTGACATTACGTAGGACTTGCCTGTCCCTTTAGGAGCTAACTCGATCAAATTGAGGCGTCTTTCCACGAAGGGCAGCAACCGGCTAATCAGGGTGAGCTTTTGATGGACATCCAAGAACCCAGCAGGATTATAGTCAATCGCTAACAACAGAACATCTAACCATTCAACAATAGTAAATTCCTTTCTAGCTGTTTGATAAAACTCGACATCGACCTTGTAAGGTCTAAAAGGCTTAAAATCAGTCAGGTAAATGACACCTTCTCCCTCTTTCCCCTTCAAGCCTACTGGGCTCCATTCACACTCGATGACTCCCCATGTCTCGCTGTCTGACAAAAGCTCATCACGGTACTGACGCAACACCCGTGTACTGACGATCGCCTCTTGTTTGCGTGTAGGAAAACCAAAGTCCGGTAAGCAAAACAAACCTTCTCCAGTGCGAACATCGAGCTCCACCCGGAGCTTGGCCAGGAACCTGACGCGCTGGCTATCCTTGATCATGGTGCTTTTAAGTAGTTCCCAGTCTCTTCTGCTAGGGATATTCTTCTTGATAAACTCTTCGATTTCGCCTATATCCACTCTCCCATTTTCATCAGCAAAGCGCATGATTATCCAGTCACGCAAATAAGAAGGAATACCGAGAGATGCAAAAAACCTGTTCTGAGAAGGATATTTGTAAACAGTCATGCTAGGAAAATATGTCCTGATTTTATGTTGCACAGCACTCTCTAAGCTCATTTTTTATCATCCACCTTAGAGTCCCAAATCTTCTTCAATAATGCCTCTCATAACTTCAAACGTTATCTTGCCAATAAACTGCCCAGCAGCGTATAACTTCCCACTATATCTCCCCGGACTCAAGCCCTTCAACCTGAAGGACCATGTGAAACCAGTATCGCTTTGCCCCTGGATCGTACGTCCAGAGACCCTGACATCCATCAGAGACACCTTTTGGTGACAACGCACAGTCAAAACGCCCTCTCCTTGGGGATTTAGCCTTATGACCGGAGTAACTACTTCGAACTGCAACTGAACAGCGCTCTTTTTACTGACAACGATCAGCGGTACCAAACTCTCTTCAGGTGTAGCACCACCGTGAACCTCCCCAAAAGATGATCCACCTTTAAAACGGCTATGTTCGAGCAAGACAAGATAATCCTTATCAACTATCCACGACTCGCTGTTTTCAACTCTACGGCATCCATCAAGCACTATTGCGCAGCGCCCATGGTGTTTGACTTCAGCCCACTCCGGCGGTTCTATCTTCACCTCACTGGTTGCTGCAAACCGGCTAAGGCCGTGATCGGACGTTATGATCACTTGGGGGTATTGGGAGAGCAAAGACAATACCCTATGAGCTACTATCTCAATAGCTTCAATAGCTGTCAAAAAAGATTTGGGAAACTTGTAATCATAGTGATGAGCGATATCATCTAAGCGCCTAACAACTTCATCGCTGTTATCATTCCATTCTGAATTAGCCTCAGTCGTTGTTGGGAGGGAACTCCTTGCGAGCTTCACCTCACACTCTAACTGGTCATCATAATCGACAAGAATGCTCGCCAGCAAACCCGCCCACTCAACCCCCATTGCGTCAACCCAAACCACCTTTGCTCCTGGTGAACGCTGCTCAGCCAATAGCACACTCCTCGGGGGATAATTCCACAACAACTGCTCCCGCACCCACTTATCCAATAGTTTAGCCAACTCCTCGTCTGGCTGGTCCTTCAAGCGACAACGGTTGTATACCGAAAAATATTGATCTACAAACTGATCGCCAGTGCTGGGAGGCTGCAGATACCAAGCTAGCGCTGGAAATGCAACTTCAAGATATTCCCACCAACGACCACCGGAGTCCTCCGCTAGCAATTTGCCAACACATAGCACGAGCTGCTCGCGTTCCTCTGGGGATAGATCCGTCAGAACCGGCACCCGCTCGCTGGGGTCAGCTATCTCACTATAGCGTTCCCAGAATTCCGGAGGCATAAATTTTACACCGAGACGCCGCAGAAGCTCTTTTCGCTCTCTGCTAAAAGAAACAGAATGCGGCAGGTCAAAGATGGTCATCGCCGCGTCACGAGACAATTCTTCTACGCTGTTGCTTGTCTTCATAACGTGATAAAGATAAGTGCCAGGCACGGCCCGTTTTTTGCTCCACAACCATACAAGCCAACGCCTCTTCTGATCGAACCCGCTCCACAAAGCAAAGAGTTGTTCAGCATCATAGTCAGCTATATTTAGCAAACGCCCAGCCAACTGGTCAAAACTCTCACCTTCCTGAAGCTGCGTCGCTAACCACTCCCATAATTCTTCAGAACCCCATTTTTCACAGAATCCATCACAGCCGAGGTTTCTCTGAAGGTAGTTGAAACTCGATGGATAAAGGCGCACCCGACACTCACTCCACACCTCGCGGATGGGTAACCAGGGCGCCATACCAGTAACCAGCCACACTCTTTTCACAGCGCCCTGTTCCCACAAGGAGAGGTATTCTTTTATACCTCGCGCTACCTGCCGATCGGCAAAACCCGCAGAAAATGGCGCAACAATCACCTCTGCGTCACCGTCTCCCTCAAGCTCCCATGGCTCAGGGAGTTCGCCTGCCCTGTAACGCATCACGCCATTCATTTCTTTAAAGAAAAAATCCTTTGCAGCCAAAAGAGGTACGTATATCCTTCGAATCCTCTCTGCTGGCCATTCACCTAACAACCTGAGGATCTCGGCATACCTTTGGTCAAGACGGATACATTCTGCTAAAGGCAGAATGAGCACACTCCGGCATCCCTCTTCTTCTTTTTCCTTCAGATGTGCTAAAAACCGCTGCATATTGGGAAAAACATCACAACTGCTACAGAACTCAGATAAATATACAACTTTTTCAACCTCCAGGGCCAGCCGGGGGATTAAATCCACCCAGGCGCGGCAGCCCTGAACGAGAACAAAGCGCGTGGCGAATCGCTCTCCTTTGGCAGATTCAGACCTCAGGTAGGACAACAACTCCTCAACATTACCAAAGGATAATGATTGCATCGCCACTTCCACCTCAACCTTGTTTTTTCTTTTGCAGGATAGCAGCCAATAGCCGCGCCCCGACCAGGGCATCTTCAGCCAATAAATCCTTGATGAACCGTTTTATCTCCTCAGGTGCCAAATCCTCAACAACCTTTACGATCTGAGGATAGATATCAGCGTGATAGTTTTTCTTAACCCATTGCCGAACCAGCCGATTAATCTCACTCAGCCGGTGAGGCCATTGAATTACTTTGCAGCTCAAAGAGCGGTAAATATAATCACGAAGCCTATCCGGCGAACCTGTTTGAAGCACGAGCTCGGCATACTCGCCGGCTGCCACTCTGACAAAACAATCCAATACCTTTCGAGCGTCCCGCAGAGCGCTCAACTCCGCTGCATGTTTATCGAGGTAAGCTATCATCTCATCTATATCCTTCTCGGAGTGCTGGTAGAGATTGCTGAAGCGATCGAAGAAGGTATAATGTGGCTCGCCCTCCAAGACCCACTGAATCGGGGTCCGCATCTCCTCACTCCAGAGTTCTGGGGATTCGCTACCCGTGAGTTCCTTCCAACGCTTCCTGAGATCAGCTATCTTCTTTTGCTTCGATTGCTGAGAGACAGCCTTGATAATAGCTTGTCTGATCTCCTCCTCACCAGCTTCTGAAAGATCGGGCAAGCTTTCGTAAATATCAGCAGCTTCCTGGTCGCTGAGTTTCTGCCCGGTAAACTTCTGAACAAGGAGAACTGTAAGGGACACATTCTCGCTCAAGAGAGAAGCCAACTTCGAACTCAAGCGGCGAACGTCATCCGCTCGGTTATCTCTCAAGCCTTGACCCTGCCTGTAAATGAGTTTATACAGATAGTCAATGACTTCAGCTATCTCAGCAGGTTGCCCTTCTTTATAGCAGAACAGAGGGTATTTACTTCTAAACCAATTTCTGAAGCAATTGCGCGCCTCATTCAAATCCTGCCTGACTACCCCACACAAGCAATTCAGAGCATCGGTCAGGTCGAGGATGCGGATAACATCGGGCAACTTATCCCTTACCTGCTCCTCACGCCATAAATAAGCATCTTCATTGAGAAGCGTTCGCAGAAGGCCCATGACATTAACAACATTGAGATCAAGGGAGGTCATTAGTGATATCAGCCGTGGTGCATGAGTTTCCCAAAACTGCCTCATCCCCTCCTGCATCCGCTCCCTAGAGACCATCCTCGATAAGCCGTGACATACAGGCTGAACAGTCTCGACAACCTTCTTCATCAACTCGTCATTGAGTTCCTCGCGTTCATAAACAATAACCTCGTCGATCGCCTTAACCGCCTTGCCTATACTTTCAACCATGCTGGCGTGATTCTTTTGGGCACAGTAAACTAGCGTCCACAAAGGGTAGCCTAAATCCATAAGGGCCTTTCGCATGTTCTTCCGAGCTTCTTCAGGGTAGGCCACCTGATCGGCGCTGAGGTGAAAAACGTCACGAGCAATGTGACAAAAAAGCTCGCCTTCAGGAGACAACCTGCGAATGGTGTAGCGTTCCGAGGACCTGGTTTCCTTCATCACCTGCTCAATAAGCTCTGCCAATTTGTTGGGGTTCAAAGGTAAAGAATTGAAACCATCGGAGTAGTAGTAACCCTCAGCGTAATCGCGGAGCAGCGCAGCGAAGAGGAAAATCCCGATAGGCGACGGCATAAGGCCGTAAGGAGGCTGCTGCAAGGCATCCCACAATTCTTTCAAGTTGACGTGCTCCCTTGTAGCAAAAAACCTTTCCACTAACCTCTTCATCTTAGCTATTGGGTGCTCACTGCTACCGCTGAAGAACCTGCCTTCCCAAAGCCCCTGGCTCTCCAATTGGTTCACTATGTTTTTGTAGGGCTGCTGGATATTCCGGGCGATCTTAAGACCTATCTCCGCTCCCGCTTTCCCCCATACATGGTCATAGAGAGTAGCGGTCTTGCTGATTTTCTCCGGACCATAGGGATAAACAGCGGAAACAACTCCATCCAAATAATTGGCAACGGCATCAAACCCTGACAGTTCATCCTGTTTGCCCCGGTAAAACGCCCGAACTCGTCCTAAACGCACCTCCCTCAGCCACTCATCTTTAATGTTTCTGCACTTAGTCTCATAGTATTTTTTGTTAGGTTGATCGTGCAGATCATCGTGATACCAGGCTCTGGCGCGGTATTCGATCCAATCCCTCCATCGTTTAGACCCAAAGGGAATTTGGCTTATGAGTATGCAATAATTTTCCTGATCTTTACTCACTTCAAAGGCAATTTCTTCTAGATTAATAAAGTGATCGTCCTGCTGAGCAACCACCAAAACCAACCCGATCTCATAAGGCTTCTGCGCACACCATAAGACACGCTCACGCCGCAATTTGAAGTCTTTGGCAGAAACAATCTGTACAGGATGGCGCAATTTTGCTGACCCCTGGAGGGATAGTATTTCATTCAACCCTTTTGCAAACTCCGCATCAGACCTCTTGAGATCGAGCATTCCCTCAAAAGTAAACGTCCTCTCAACTCGCTCTATGTACTCCCGCAGCTTGTTGTAATCGACTATAGCTGCGGGTATTATGTATTCATAATCGTTTCCAGAAGGGATAGCCAATAAGACATTCTTTGAGCAGAGGCTGTCCAACGCATCTTTCGCCTGCCGGTAAAGTTCTGTGCCAACAAACATCCTCTTTACAACTTCGAGCCTTGGCCTGAATAGAGAATGAGCCCCTTGGGTCTTTCGCTCCAAAGCAGTAAGAACTAAGACAACCCTGAAGACGCGGATCTCAGCCTCGCTGGCGAGGCTGTTCACACAGGAGCGGTAATGGGCCACAATGTCGCTGATCGTCTCCACATCTTCCAGCTTGGCTTCTTCAAAGAAGTACTGCCACAAGTAATCAGGTGTCAACCAGTACCAGTTATCTTTCGGGTATCTGGAGATAAACCACTGGAAAGACCCCGGTTCGTTGCTTTTCAGAAACTGAAAAAGAGTGCGCTGGCTTGAGCTAAAAAGCGAGGAAATATGAGCAAGGAGAAGCGCCGTGTAAGGGTGCATCGGAACCAACTTCTTAAACACATCCTTTTGGACCTGCTCGCTCAAGACCTTAAGGTCATCCTTTTGAACTCGCTCGCCCATAATTTTGATCTCCAGGAGCGCTTTATCCACATCGTTCCATAGCGTATCTCGCTTGGCTTCCCATTCGCTCTGCCGATCAGGGTTGACATCTATGGCATTGGCGATCAGGTTATAAGCTGTAATAGGTGTCATCTCTAGCTGACAATTGTGGAACCTTTCACGGAGTTTTCTCTGGGTGTCATCGTCGATGCGGGTAAATTGCTTCAAAGCCCGGTGAGTAATCAAGAGGAGATAGAAGGGCATCTCTGCTGTGGCATGAGCAAGCTCTTGGAGGGGGGTTACTGCTAAATTGCGTATAAAAAAGTCTGTGAACTCGTCCCAGATAAACACGATCCCTTGCAGACCATTGCTGTTTATCGCTTCTCTGATCCACGCCTTGACCGCACTCGGCGAATCGGCTAGCGCCACTCCTTCCTCTTCAAGGACAGCAGCTACATCTGCACCAAGTCTAATATCGCCAGCTTGCAAACACTCAATCACCTCATCAACAGTAGAGACCTGATTAAATCTGTCCTTATATTTTTTGAGGATTCCTTCCCAGTTAAAAATACTGTCGGGGTCGCTCAACTTCTCGATCAGCTGATCAATGATGCTTTCACCAAAAACAGAGGCGTAGCCCAGAGACCTTAACTTGTCTTTAATCGCTTGTTGCACCTCGATCAGGAGGCGTTTTGCCGAGTCGATGTGGCCGGACCCTGAACGGTAAACCACCAAGTAACGGCTGCTCTGACGCAACGCCTTAAAGCGCGGCCATAGATCTGCTATATTTTGGTGTTTGCGGAAGTAGTCTTCTATCTCCTCCAAAGGGTCCTCCAGCAGATGCTTGATCACAAAGGAAGCATGAGTCTTTCCTGTTCCGTAAGCTCCTGTAAGCCACAATGAAGCAATGTCGCTACTACGCCCCCTTTCCAATGATCGGATGAGCTTCTCCAATATCTCCCGCATCGAGTCATGAGGGATAAAAAAACTTCCAGTTTTCTGTATTGCTCCGGTCCACTTCCTCCGAAAAAACAGGGATGAAATCCTCACTTACAGCAAGGAAATCGCAGTAACGCCACACTGCCACCACTCCTTATCCTCTATCCGGATGGTTATGCCTTTTTCACCAACCTCAAAGCAGTTTTGTTCCATAAATACCAGACGTTCTAGGACGATCTCCCTGCGGCACCCGAAGACCACCCATGGCCAGGTCAACTTTTCTTCCCAAAGCAGCAGAGTTCGACCCTGCTGGAGATATAGCCGTCCCAAAGCATGGACAATAGCTGCATCCGAGGGTTCCCAGCCCCTCCTGACTATCCTGCGCGGCCTTCTTCCCACTACTGCTCCCTGGGCCAATTCACTGCCAACTGGGGTTTGTTCTAGGAAACCAACCAACTCCATAACAGCATTGGAAACCGTCCAATCCGCAAGGCGAGGCACCGTTTGTCGAAGCAGCAGCTTAAGCTCAGTCGTTGTCCATTCACCACGCCCCAGATGGGCATACCAACGCCCTGTAGGGAAGTTGAAAACAACATTGACCCAAACCAATTCCCAGAGAGGGAGGCAGGCTGTTCCCCTGACCGCAAACTGTTCACCCAGTGGAGTCAACTCACCCTCTCGGTCTTCAATCCCGGTTGTCTTTAACCATACCTGCAGCGATTCGACCTGCCGATTTCCTAGCGAGGAGTGCCTTCGCCATTCCCTGCGCTCGGCAAAGTAAAGATCCAGCCAAAGCCTTCTTAACCCAAAATGCTGGTGGCGAGACCACCCTTTTTCTGAGCCCCAGTCAATCAAGTTCAAGCACCTCGATCGCTTTGCAAGATGGGTCAAGGAAAATGTTGTCCAGGTCACGCACAATATTTACGCGGATAAACCCTTCTCCACGAGCCGCAAGGCCAATGAGAATCCCCTTCAATGTCTCCTGAGTAACCCCAAACAAGGCGTAAGGCCCCTCATCCGCGCCTTCATACAGCTCGTGAACTGTCAGCTCATACCGCCCCGTTTTCTCGGCGTAACGGTAAAGCGCATACAGAATGGCAAGCGGCTCAGGCTTATCCCACCCTCTCTTGTAGAGTGGTTTGCTACCACGCTTTTTTGAGTCCATCTCCTCTCCCAATCCCAATCCCTTACCAAGAGGTGTCTTAGTCAACAATTCATAAAGAGCTGAAACCGCATTTTTCCGAGTTCTTTCTCTTTGCGGGTAAATTTCGCCCAGCTTAGCTACCATATCAGACTTTGTAACAACCGCACCCCAGGGCACAGCAGTGGCGTACCACCGAACAGGAGCCGAGTTGCGGGCAAGGTTTGTCCATATCACCGCCCATGTCAAGAGGTCGTCAGCTCCCCTCTGAGCGAGCTTCTCC
>JBNATO010000048.1:0-11445 GCA_049701555.1 Thermacetogeniaceae bacterium
CCGCCTCTCCCAGCCCAGCAAAAAGCCCTGGAGGCGCTCCTCAGGGAGCTGATGCGGCGCTTCGGTATCCCGCCGGCCAGCGTGCTGGGGCACCGCGAGGTGAGCGGAGCGGCGACAGACTGCCCCGGCAGCCGCCTCGACATGGGCGAGCTGCGGAGAGCCCTCTCCCATCAGCCGGGAGAGGCTGCTCCCGAAGCGCACGAGAAGATCTACCGCGTCCAGGCGGGGGCATTTTCCGAGAGGGAGAACGCCGAGGCCCTCGCCGAGAGGCTTCAGGCAGCCGGATTTGAGGCAGTCGTAGTCCCTGGAAAGGAGTGACCCCTGCTTGACATCGAACATATGTTTGGGGTATGATCGAGGCAAATGACACCGGAGGTGGAAAGGATTGGAGAGAGTTGACTTCAAGGAGATCTGGCCAGAGCTGATCGGCCTCATACCCGTCTACAGGGACGGCAAGGGGAACTGCACGGAGATCCGCCTGATAAACCGGGAGAGCATCTACAGCCCTGTGCGCACGAAGACGCTCCTCAAGAGGCTAGCGCAGTTCTTCACGTTCGATCTCAAGGCAGCCCGCAAGAGGTACTCCGAGCTCTGCGGCCGCTGCTACGCCATCCCCATCCCCCTGCGCCCCGGCTTCGTCCTCGTGCCTGTCCACTCCAGGCACGCCAGGTTCAAGGACGACGGCACACGGGCGTACCTGGTCAAGGCGAAGATCGCCTCTTTCGGCAGAATCCCCAGCGGAAAGGGCGCCTGCGGGAAGGAGGACACAGGCATGCGCACGAGGCTGGTCTTCACCGACGGTTCGCAGCTGGACATCCCCCATGACACCGACGGCGTGCGCTCACTCCTGCTCCTGGCAGAAAAGCTGGAGCAGGAGGCAGGGTTCCCCAACATCGGGGATCTCCCCTGCAGGCGGCCCACCCCCGAGCGGCGCCACCCCTCTGTCTCGGAATGCCCTCCCTTCGACTGCATCTACCGCTTCTGGGGCCCGCGCCGCGACGACTCAGAGTGACCGGGGCGCTGGGCCGCAGCCGCCTCCGGTGTCCCTGCCGGGAGGAGCTTCTCGATCTTCTCCCTCTCATCTTTCAGGTCAGGTTTGAGCCTGAGGGCCTCCTCTATCAGGCCCTCGCCCCCCTTGCCCTGGGCTTTCAGGGCGAGGCCGCGCCAGAGAATGGCCTCGGGCTTCAGCTTGGGGTCTCCGGCAGCAGCTGAGAGGTTCTCCTCGGCCTCCTGCCACCTCCCGAGGAGCGCAGCAGCCTCCCCGGCCTTGAGCCTGACGGCGAAGGACGGGGTCAACAGCGGCGCCCGCCTCCAGAGCCTGAGGTGCTCACGCGGGACCGCGGCCATGCGCGCCTCGATCCGCCCCGGCACCTCCATGGCCTTCTCCAGGTAGGAGCGCCCCTCGGCCTGCAGTTCATCCGCCCTGCCAGCCTGGCTCCCAGCCCCCTCGCGGTTCTGGGCAGCGAGCTCCAGGAGGTAGCGGCCGGCCTCAAAGTAGCCGGCAGCCAGGCTGTCGTAGACCTCCTGCTTCAGGGGGATGATCCTCACAGCCTCCTCCAGCTGCTCGATCCCCTCCTTGAAATTCCCGGAGCTGAACAGTGAGCGGGCATAGAGGATGCGCAGCTCAAAGTCGCCGCGGCTCTTCCCCACGGCAGACCTGAGGATCTCCTGGGCGCGGCGGATCGCCCTCCCGTCCTTCTGCTGCTCCCCCTGGTAGAGGAGGATCTGGGCGAGCTGCGCCCTGTAGGATGCCGTCCAAGGGTCATAGCGCATCGCCATCTCGAGCTTCTCCACAGCCGTCCCGGCATCTCCGGCTTTGAGCGCAGCCCCCGCCGCCTGGGCGAAGCTGTCGCCAGCTGCGAGGGCCAGGGAAAGCAAGAAGAACGCCCCTGCCAGCGCTCCGGCAACAGCATACTGCACACCGGGAGAGAGGCGCCTCCCCGGATGCCTGATCACCTTGCCGGAGGCCGCCGGGTCGGCTTCTGAGAGGCGCTCCAGACCGCGCTCCAGCCCGAACAGACCCCAGAGGAGGATGGCGACAGCACCCAGCGAGAGGTTGAAGTTGATCAGGGAGTGCAGCCCGAGGGCGAGCGCAGCGCTGAAGACAGCCCAGGCTGTCCCCCACACCTCGAAGCGCGAGCCCCCGGGAGAGCGGCGGATCCTGAAGACAGCGACGGCCAGGGAGACCCAGATGGCGATGAAGGCGACCATCCCCGGTATCCCTGTCTCGACCCCCACCTGCATCAGGTGGTTGTGGACCTCGGTGGTATAGTAGAGGTAGTCCTGAAACCTGTGGTAGAGGGCGTTCCACCCCCCGCCCCCGGCGCCGAGGATAGCGATCGTTGGGCTTGAGGCGATGATCCTGAAGGCGTCACGGCTCCAGTTGATCCTGTCCTGGGCGTTCAGGTCCTCGAGGGAGATGCTCTCGACACGCTGGAGCCACGCCTTCCAGCCCATAGCGGCAGGAGCGGCGGAGCCGCGGCTTACGGCATAGCCTCCCAAGGCGACGGCCACAACCAGGACAAAGGCGGCTGCGGGCAGCACCCAAGGCCTCAGGGTGCGCCGCACCTCCTTATCTCCCTCCCTTGCCGTCAGCCTGATCCCGGTCTCGGCGCAGTGCCAGATGACCTGGAGGACAACAGCCAGCACAGCGCCCCCGAGCAGCCACAGCCAGCCCAGGAGGCGGGCAGAGCCGGAGGCGTTGGCTGCAGCCATCACCCTTCCGAAGACGGCCATGGCGGAGACCAGCTGCAGCGCAAAGCATCCCAAAAGGCGGAAAGCCCGGCGCAGCACGATCCCCCTATCCTCCGCCGGACAGGCCAAGATGCCTGCGAGCAGGACAAAGAGGCCAAGCGGATAGATCAGGAGAGCGCCGCGCGACTGCGTCCCCAGAAAGGCCAGGAAGATCAGGTAGTTCCCCGCCGTCATAAGCAGCCTCGCCGCTAGACCCCTGGCCTCAGACCAGAGGTAAACGCCGAAGAGGTTGATGGCAGTCAGGTAGGCTGCAAGCGTGTTGGGGTACTGCAGGCTGGAGTAGATCCTCCCCCCGACGAAGGCGTCCTTGTAATGAAAGGTGCCGAAGGCAGCGCCGAGCCCGAGGAGGGCGACGCCTGACCCGCTGGCGAAGAAGACAGAGAGATAGCCCCTCACGGCCTTGAGCGAGCGCACGCTGTAGGCCAGCATCCAGTAGACGGCGGCGTAGTTGGCCATCTTGAGAAGGGCCGCCACGGCATCCCTGGCATTCCAGGCGGCAATCGTCGAGGTTCCGTAGAGGACGAGGAGGGCGATCACCGACCAGTCGAGGGGATGCTGCGAGAAGAGCGGCTCCCTGCGGCGGATCTTGTGGAAGGCCAGAAGGGTGAAGAGCATCGCCGTGAAGATATGGGTCGGCAGGAGCTCCCGAGCGAAGAAGAGGCCACGAAAATAGGGTGGGTAAAACAGGAGCACCGCCAGCAGCACGGCAGCGATCCCGTCCACGCTCCAGAGCTGCCGGAGCAGGCCTTTAAAGCTCGGGTGTCGCCCGCCGAGGCTGCCCCACCCCCTCTTCAGCTGCCCACCCTTGGGAGCAGCCGGGCTCGCCGCGCTCCTGCTCAAGCGCAGGCGGATCGCCAGCTGGCGCAGAGGCTGGCTCAACCCAGCCGGTATCTTAAAGCGCAAGCGCTTCGCCTTAGCCGGAGATGGCGCAGCTGCATCCTGCTTCCTCTTCTGCCCGGAGGCCTTCGCCCGGGCCTTAGCAGATGTGGCGCTGATGGGGACGACCTTCCTCCCCTTGCTCTTCCCCTTCTTCTTGGCCATAAGAGCACGTCTCCTTTCCCTGGATATGAGATGAAAAAGGCGCAGCCAATTTACAGTTCGACACTCCCCGCCCAAATCCTGCCTCAAGCCGCGACAAGGCCCGGCTGCGAGAGCCGGGCCGAGATTCCTCTTTTGATCTTACAGCCCCAGGTCCGGGGCGATCTCCTGCATCGCCTTGAGGGCGATCTCGATGAACTCGTCCAGCGACAGGCCGAACTCCTCGCACGTCTTGATCTGGTCGCGGTTGACCCCGCGGGCAAAGGCCTTGTCCTTGAACTTCTTCTTCACCGACTTCACCTGCACCTCTGCCAAGGTGCGCGACGGCATCATGTAGGCTGTGGCAGTGATCAGGCCAGAAAGAGGGTCGGTGGCGTAGAGGGCTTTGTCGAGGAGAGAGACCCGGGGAATGTCGTGGTGGCCGTGGGCCTTGACTGCGTGCACCAGGTCCGCGTCAAGCCCCAGCTCCTCCAGCCACTGGGCGCCCACGATGCTGTGGCGCTCGGGGTCGTCCTTCGTCACCTCGTAGTCGATGTCGTGAAGCAGCCCGGTCAAGTACCACTTCTCCTCGTCCTCCCCGAACCTCCTGGCGAGCCCCTCCATGATCGCCGCCGTCGCCAGCATGTGGTTGACTAGGTTGGCGTCGTGCACCTTCTCCTTGACAAAGGTTAAGGCCTCTTCTCTAGTCATCAGGCAAATCCCCCTGTTCCCGATGGTTTCCACAGTCTCAGCTCGCAGCTGTGAGCAGCCAGCCGGCCACCCAGCCCGTCCTGCCGTCAGCGAGCCGCACCTGGTACCAGTCGCCAGAGCGGGAGATCACAGTCAGCGGCTCGCACCCCGAGCCGCGCACAGCAGTCCCCACAACGGCATAGTTCGCTCCGGGCCCCTGGCGGAGGTTGACGGCGCTGTTCCCGGGAAGGATGTACAGCTTCTGCCCTACCTGGAATCCTGCCGCCTGAACGCTCGTGCTTTGAGAGCCGGAAGCAGCTCCTGAGCTGATGGGCGCGGCGCCCACCCGTTTCTGGAGGCTGGCCAGCTCCTCCTCAAGCTTCTGGGCACGGGCGCTCAGCTCCGCCACCTTCTTCTCGAGCTCGCTCACATACGACCTCATCCGCTCGTCAGCGTAGCTGCGGGCAACCAGGGGATCGCTCGCCGACCCCGGTTCGGCTCCTCCAGCGTAGACTGCAGAGGCGATGAGAAAGCCGATCACAGCTCCGATCAGCAAAAGGCCGGCGAGGGATAAAGCCCTCTTCTTCATGAGCCCAACTCCTTCCCGGAGCTGTTGTGAGCCTGGCAGGCCTCCAGCGCCCGCCTCCGGGGAGCCCCCTCAGGCCCCAGCAGCCCGACCTTGTCCGCAGCCACGAGGACAGCAGTTAGTATCAGCAGGAGCATCACCAGCCCCTGTTCTGTCGTCATGTATGTGAGGAGAACGGCGCTGCCTCCCAGCAGCAGGTTGACCCCGTAGATCAGCAGGACCGCCTGCCTCTGGCTGAGCCCCAGGTCGAGGAGGCGGTGGTGAATATGGCCGCGGTCGGGCGAGAAGATCGGCCTCCCCTGCAAGACCCTGCGGGCTATGGCAAAGAGCATGTCGAAGATGGGGATCCCCAGGATCAGTATGGGGAGCATCAGCGAGAAAGCTGTCGCCGACTTCGTCAGGCCGAGGGCGGAGAGGGATGCCAGCATGAAGCCGAGATAAAGGGAGCCCGCGTCCTTCATGAAGATGCGCCCTCGGAAGTTGTGGGGGAGAAACCCCAGAGACGCCGCAGCCAGCAGAACAGCCATGATGGCGACAAGGGGCTCACCCTCTCCCAGCGAGACGACGGCGATCGTCCCAGCGGAGATGGCGGCGATGCCTGCTGCCAGGCCGTCCAACCCATCCACAAGGTTGATGGCGTTGGTTATCGCCACGATCCAGAGGACGGTGACCGGGATGCTGAGGCGGCCCAGCCCGATCACCCCTCCAAAGGGGTTTGTGACAAAATCGATGGTGATCCCAAAGGCGACGGCCACGAGGGCAGCGGCCACCTGCCCCGCCAGTTTTGCCCAGGGTGAGAGCTCCCTCCAGTCATCGACCATGCCAACAGCCAGAGCGACCAGCCCACCGAGCAGCAGCCCCGCCACCTCCCTGCTCAGAGGGACGCTCAGAAGGACCGCAGCGGCAAAGCCGAGGCAGATCCCCAGGCCCCCCCAGCAGGGAACCGGCTCACGATGCACCTTGCGTTCGTCAGGTCTGTCCACAGCGCCGGCTCGCAGGGCCAGCGCCCTGATGAGCGGGGTAACAGCCAGAGGAAGCCCGAACGCCAACGCCCCTGGCCAGATCACCCCGAAGCCAAACTCCATGTCTCTCCATCCCCCTTGTTCGCACTCCAGAGAGCGGACATCGGTTACCTCTCGACAGCGAACAGCAGCTCTCCCTCGGCGACCAGCTTCTCACCGACGTAGGCCTTCCCCACAGCCTTCCCGATGCCCCCCTTGAGCTTCAAAAACTCGGTCTCGATCCGCAGGGTATCCCCCGGGCGCACCTGATGGCGGAAGCGCACGCCGTCGATCCCCGCGAAGAAGGCCAGCTTTCCCTGGTACTCAGGCAGCTTCAGCAGGGCGACCGCCCCTACCTGCGCCATCGCCTCCACGATCAGCACGCCGGGCATCACCGGGTAGCCGGGGAAGTGCCCCTGGAAATAGGGCTCGTTCGCTGCCACGTTCTTGATCCCGACCGCCCTCTTCCCCTCCTCGAGCTCAACTATCCGGTCGACGAGGAGAAAGGGGTAGCGGTGGGGTATGATCCTCTGGATCTCTTCGCTTTCCAAAACAGCCTTCTGCTCATCCATATCGAAAACCCGCCTCGTCGTTCTCCGTTTTCTACCCCTTCCAGCGCCTCCGAGGCGCTGGAAGGCTTATCTATGATTATAACACTTCCAGTAGAGATCCGTAACCTTTTTTGCCATGTTCCGGGCGTCGAAACGCCGCGCCTCGCGCTGTGCGGCCTCCCCCAGGCGGGAGGCGAGGGAGGGGTCTCTCAGGATTCGCATGACGGCCGCGGCAAGCGCTTCCGGATTCCCCGGCTCGACGAGCAGCCCGCTCACCCCGTCGCTGATCACCTCAGGGACGCCGCCGACCGCTGTGGCCACGCACGGCACCCCCATGCACATCCCCTCGACAAGGCTCAGCCCCTGCGCCTCATAGAGCGAAGGGAGCACTAGAACATCCAGCTGTTCGAGGACCCTGGGGATGTCGTGGCGGTGGCCGGCGAAGACGACCCTCTCGCCGATCCCCAGCTCCCGGCTGTACTCCTTGAGCTCGCCTTCGAGGGGGCCACCCCCCACGATCACGAAGGTGACACCCTCGACGTCGGCAGCGATGATCCTGGCTGCTTCCAGAAAGAAGCGGTGCCCCTTTTCAGGGGAGAGGCGGGCGACGACGCCGACGAGGTATTTCCCCGGCCACTCCCGCTGGGCCACCCCTGACCTCCTGAAGGCCTCGAGGTCGACTCCGTTGGGGATCACCTCGATGCGCTCGGGGGGGATCCCGTCCCGGATCAGGTTCTCACGCACAGCCTCGCTTACAGCTATGGCGGCGTCGCAGGTCGCCCTGTTGACGAGCCCCCTCAGCCAGCCCTTGATCCCCCTCCCCGCAGGCACGGGATCGAAGGTGTGCTTGGTGAAGACGATCAAGGGAGCTCCTGCCAGAGCCGCCGCCAGGCGCCCGGCGAAGCTGGCGTGGGTGTGGACGACGTCGAACGACCCCTCCCGGATCAGGCGGACGAGCGCCGGGATCTGGCGCCAGGCGTTTTTCCAGCTGAAGGAGGCGTCCGGGGGGAGCTCCTCAAGCTCATGCACTCTCACCCCCAGCTCACGGCAGAGCGGCGCCAGCTGTGACCCTTCAGGGCAGGCCACCTCCGCATCCACCCCCCAGCTGGCGCAGTGCTTCAGGAGATTCAGGAGGTGCCTGCCGGCCCCCCCGATGTTGGTGTCGCTGATGATGTGGAGCGCCCTCAGCGAAGGGAACCCCTCCCCGCAGGGGCGCGAAAGAAAGCGCGGCCTCCTCTCGCAGACGAGGGAGAGGAGAAACCAGAACAGGAAGGCCATCCGGAAGTTGTACCATGGCTGCTCGGTGATCCCCTGCACAAGGTACCCGGCGAGCCCCGCTAGGGAGGCCATGGCCACGGCCCTGGCGACGCCGGGCTGCATCCTGAGGGCAGACCTTAAGCCGTGGGCGAGGTGGGCGCCAAGCATCAGGAGAAAGAGAATGAAACCGAAGACACCGATCTCCACGATAAGCTCGATGTAGAAGTCATGGGTATGCATGGCGACAACGCCGTAAACCGTGTAGAAACGGTCATAGACCCAGCGGAAGGCATCAGTACCTACGCCGACCCCGCAGAACCAGAAGTCCTTGATGATCCTCCAGGCGATCTCCCAGATGATGAACCTGTAAGCGATCGAGGTGTCCTGGAGGTTGGCTACGCTGGCAAAGCGCGCAGCGATCAGCCCCGGCCTGTAGGCAGCGGCGAGGATAGCCAAGAGCAAGGCCAGCATGAAGAGCCTCCTGTTGTAGAGGAGCAGGAAGAGAGCCAACGCCCCCAGCAGGGCCAGGATGCCGCCGCGCGACCAGGTGAAGTAGAGGCAGCAGCTCGCCAGGCCGAAGGCAGCGAGGCTGAGCAGCCTCGCCCACGGTCTCCTCTCCTCGAGGAAGAGGGCCGCCGCCATCACGATCCCCGGCACGAGATACTGGGCGAGGATGTTGGGGTTGTCCAGCGTCCCGAAGACCCTCACCATGATCTCCGGGAACTCTTTGACATCGACCCAGCTCGGGTCGACGAGGGGGACGGATATGTAGTTCTGGTAGAGGCCGATCAGCGACTGCACCACAACAGCCCCCAGATAGGAGGCGACGAGGAGCCGCAGCCCCGCCTCGTCGACAGCCTCGATGCGGCACATCAGGTAGAATAAGATGAAGACCCCATAGAGGATGGTCACCTCAAGGCTCCGCACGGGCACAACGGAAAAGAGGCTGCAGAGGAAGATGATGAACCAGAAGGCTGCCACCCATTTGAGGAGCGGAAGGGCGATGATACGGCGCAGGCTCAGGCGCCCCCGCACGAGGAAAACGCAAGCAGCCAGGAGGATCAGCAGGGCTGAGGCGGGCACGGGGATGAGCGGCGCCAAAAACACCACGAGGCAGAGGAAAAGCGCCTCCGCCCTCTCCGCGACAAGCCTGTAGAGGAAGCTCTCCCTGATCCAGGAGGCGATCAGGGAATCCGCCATCAGGCTCCTCACGCTCATCTCAGGACATCCACCTTGAGCACCTGTGCTTCAAATCCGAACCCCGGGCTGGTGATGTTGATCTTGCAGCCTGCAGCGACGTTGACCTGCCCAACCCTGAGGAATCCGTTGTATGACTTCAGGTCCCCCTCCAGGGTGATGATCACGTCCTTCTTGCCAGGGACGGGAGACCAGTGCCAGTTCCCCTGGGCGTCGGCGGCCCTCTCCATGTAGTCCCTTACCTCGACATCCTTGACCACGCCGATTGTTTCGCCTGAGCGCAGCTCCGAGACAACAGCGCCGGGCTTCACCGCCTCCGCCTGCTCCGGGTAGACGTTGTTGACGAGCAGCACTGTCCGCACATGGCTCACCGTGTAATCCTTCATCATCTTCTTCAAGGCCGCCGTCTTGGCAAACAGCCCGACAAGAGCCCCCAGGATCAGGACCAATATGATCACATCGAAGACGTTCAAGCAACCGAAGAGCTTTCCCCTCTCCACGATCTTCATCCTCTATCCATCCCCTTTTGCATGATCTCCTCGTAGACCCGGGCGACCTCCCTGGCCATCGCCCTGCTGTCGTAGCGCTCGACGACGAGTTGGCGCAGGAAGAGCCCCGTCTCTCTGCGCCACTCCTCGTCCTTCCCAAAGAACTCCTTCAAGGCAGCGACGAGCCTTTCCACGCTGCACTCCGCCCCGGCGCAGCGCCCGGTGAAGTTGTCCCTCTGAAACTCCCAGACGTTGTCCTTATCGAGCAGCCCGCCGAACCCTTGGCCGCCCGCCAGCAACACCGGCCTGGCGCAGGCCATCGCCTCCAGGGCCACCCTGCTCACACCCACGACGAGGTCGCTGCCGGCCATGATCCTGTTGACGTCCGTCCGCGCACCGAGGAGAGAGACGATCTCCCTCCCCCTCCTGGCGTTGACCCTCGAGGCCATCTCCCGGACAGCCTCATAGCCGTCCCCGTCGCCGACGATGAAGAGCCGCAGCCCAGGGAAGCTGTCGCAGAGAAGGTCGCAGGCGGTGATCAGCTGAACAGCGACATCGGCCAGCTTCCCGTCGAGCCTGCTCACGAGGGAGATGAGCGTCGTCCCCTCCTCCCGCTCCAGCCCCTCCCCGGCTTCAGGGGAGAAGAATTCGGTGTCGATACCGTTGGGGATCACCACGATCCTCTCCGGCTTCACCCGGAAGTAGCTGATCAGGTGGTCTCGGATGTCCTCGCTCACAGCGATCGTCTTCTCTCCCCACCGCGTCAAGCGCCTCAGCCCCATGAAGTTGGAATGAGCGGTGGTGATCAGATGGACATGCCTCGGCCTCCCCATCACCGCGGCGACAAATGCCGGTATCCGGGCATGGGCGTGGATGATCTCCACCCCCTCCTCCCTGACGATGCGCCGCATGAGGAGTACGGACTTCAAAACAGAGCTGAGCTTGGTGTTGTGGAGAGGAACCCGGTAATGCCTGATCCCGTGCTTCTCCAGCACCTTCTCAAAGCGCCCGCCGTTGGAGGCGACGACCACCCTGTAGCCCAGCTCCACGAGGTGGCGAGCGAGAACAACCACATGCGTCTCCGCCCCGCCGATGTCCAAGCGCATCAGCGCAAGCAGCACAGTCGTCTTCCCCTTCATCTGGTATGAGTTCTCCTCCGCTCTTCTCTCTCACTTCGCTGCGCCGTTCTTCTTCCTGGAACGCCCCCCGAAGAAGCCGCTCCAGCCGCGCCTCACGGCATAGCCGTCCTTCGCCCTGCGGTGGGGAAAGCGAGAGTAAAAGAGGCTAAGGGTCAGGCTGGCGGTCTCCCAGGCGCGCTGCCTCAGGCCGATGAGGACCTGGTCGAGGTGGCTGGCGATCTCCTGCCTCCTCTCCCAGGCCCTGACTATCTCTCTGTAGAGCCTCTCGGCATCCAGGCTCTCCACGCTCCCGGCCACAGGCTGGCCGCAGGTCTCCAGAAACCGGTCCACCTTGGGGTCGTAGGAGATCCCCACGCACGGCGTCCGCATCACGCAGGCCATCACCAGGGCGTGGAGCCGCATCCCCAGCACAACATCGAACTGCCCCATCAGGCTGAAGAGGGTCTCCACCGGGAGCTTCTCCCGGACAAGGAGGTTCGGCTCCTGCATCAGCAGCGAGACGTCCTGGCAGGCCCTGAGGTCGACAGGGTAATGGAACGGGACGAGAACGACCTCCCAACCCTCTCTCACCAGCCTGTCGGCCACAACAGCCACGATCCTCTTGAAATCATAGCGGTCCTGCCAGTCCCTGACGGCGATCCCCAGGGTGCGCTTGGGAGCAGCGGCGCAGCCTTGAGCGCCCTGTTCCGCTGCCGGCTCCCCCCCTTCTCCCCTCGACGGCTCCGAGCGCAGCCTGGCGAGGAGAGCCTCGCCTGGTTCCCTGGG